>JAZRET010000023.1:0-8263 GCA_045660945.1 Congzhengia sp. | reverse complement strand
ACTGAAGCAAATGCTTCAGGGGTTTGTTTTTAAGTTCTGATGAAAAGAGATACCATGTTTATTTTGGGTTTACAATATCTCTCCAGTCAAGGTCGCCACGCTCTAAACCTCTTACCAAAACTTCTGCTGTTGCAACATTGGTTGCAAGCGGCACATTGTGCACATCACAAAGTCTTAGGAGTGCCGAAACGTCTGGTTCGTGCGGCTGCGCGGTTAAAGGGTCGCGGAAGAAAAGCACCAAATCAATTTCGTTATATGCAATTCTTGCACCAATCTGCTGATCGCCACCCTGGGGACCTGACAAAAAGCGATGTACCTTGAGACCTGTTGCATCTGCAACTAAACCACCGGTTGTCCCTGTTGCACAAAGCATATGTTTGCCTAAAATTCCTTTATATGCAATACAAAATTGAATCATCAGTTCTTTTTTCTTGTCGTGCGCTATGATAGCTATGTTCATCTTTTGGACCTCCTGTCACAGCCTCGTCTTTGTCGGGTTCTGCGTTTTTTACGAAGAAAAACGTCTCACATGCATATTTTACCATAAGAAGTCCCTAAAGTCTACAAAAAATTTCCTGCGAAATATAATTTTAATATAATTTTCACAATTTTCTTGCTTTTTTACGGAAGCAACGTATGCAGTGTTGTTTTTTGCGAAAATGCGGGGGCTGTCTTTTCAAAATACGCCGAGAATATTTCTTTCCCGACTTTTGCCGCCAAACTCCCCGTACCGCCTTTTTCAATCACAACACTCATTGCAATTTGCGGATTTTCAACCGGTGCAAAAGCCAAAAAGAGAGCGTTGGTTCCGCCGGGAACTTGCGCAGAGCCCGTTTTCGCCGCAACAGAAATAGGAAATTCAGAAAAATAAGCTCCTGCCGTGCCGGTTTCTTCGGTCACTTTCTGCATTCCTTTTATCACTTCCTGTAAAACTTCTTTCTCCACGTGCGCATCTTTTCCTTGCGCATTCTCCGTATATTTTTCAATTCCACTCGTTTTTTCATCCTTCACGCCGTATAAAATACGAAGCCCCGGGCTTTTCCCGCCATTTGCAAGCATTAACGCATAATTTGCAAGCGCAACCGGTGTAAACAAATGGTCGGACTGTCCGATTGCCGCTTGAAGTGTGTCTCCTGCATACCATTTTCCCTTTCCTTCTTCACGCGTTTTCGGACTTGCAATTTTTCCTGTTGCTTCTTCATTTCCCGAAAAAATTCCCGTTTTCTCGGAAAGCGAGAACCTCTCTGCCGTTTTTACAATTTCTTCAATACCAACACGCTTTCCGATTTCATAAAAAAAGTAATTACATGAAACGCCCAAAGCATCAGAAATCGTGATGTCGCCGTGTGTTTCTTTTTTCTGTCTGTAGATATTGCACTGAAACGTTCGGTCAAAATATTCATATTCTCCCGCGGTTTTGATGATTTCTGTTGGTGTGATTTTACCTGTTTCCAAAGCCGCAATCGCAGAAATCATTTTAAAGGTTGAGCCCGGTGCGTAGAGTCCCGAAAGCGCTCTGTGGAACATAGGCTTTGCAGGATTGTTTAAAAGCGCATCATATTCTTTTGAAAATGTTTCCAGATTATAGGTCGGATACGATGCGCAAGCCAATACATCCCCGCTTTTTATATCCACCACAACCGCCGCACCGCCGGCTTTTGCTTTCGTTTCATCGACCGCTTTTTTTAATGCTTCTTCGGCGGCAATTTGAAGATTTATATCAAGTGTCAACAATACTGCTTTGCCCGGCTTTGGCTCCTTTGATGCAACGAGCGGGTGCTTTTCCTCGGTTTCCACCGTTTTTATTCCATCCGTTCCACGTAAAATCTCCTCAAACGCTTTTTCGACGCCGCCTTTTCCAATATAATCGGTTTTTCGGTATCCCTCTTTTTCTTCATATTCTTTCTCGGT
The DNA here is from genome assembly GCA_045660945.1 of Congzhengia sp. Taxonomy (GTDB): domain Bacteria; phylum Bacillota; class Clostridia; order UBA1381; family UBA9506; genus Congzhengia. The sequence continues at coordinate 6,352 of JAZRET010000023.1, read as the reverse complement.
TATCTTCCCGATATGTCCCAAAACGTGCGATGCTACACCGGGATAAGAATACTTCCGCACACTTCTTTCTTCTATCATAATGCCCGGAAGTGCCCTTTGGTGTTCTTTTATTTTTGCAACACTTTCTGCACTGATATCTTCTGCCAGCGTGTGCGGAAGAGATGCAGTTTCGGAAAACGCACATATGTCTTCTTCCTCTTTTAGCAGGCTTTCTGCACGCGCAGCAGATTTCTTTAGTATCTCTTTCGGGTAATTTTCCGAAAGTACCAAAAACCATCCCTTTCTTCCCGTGACTAAGGGCCTTCCGTAACGGTCCAAAATATCACCGCGCGGGGCAGAAATCGGGGTGAAAAGCGTGAGTTGTGCATCAACCTTTGCGCGATTTTCTTCGCCTGCATAAATCTGCAAATAAAAAAGTCTGAAAAAAATGACCGCAAAAACAGCACATGCCAAAACCGTTATGTGTTCTATGCGCCCTCTTTTTTTAGTCTTCCTTTTCACCATTTTGCCTCCTTTTTTTTGTGAATGCCGAAACAAACGGCCCCAAAAAAACAATACTCAATACGTTTGCTATCCCCGAAAAAAACAATTCGGAAACAGAACACCCGTCACCTGATGCAAAAAGCATGAAAAACACCGACTCCGAAAGCCGTTTTAAAAAGGAGAACGCAAAGACGGCGACGGCATATCTTTTAAAATCTTCTATATACATCCTTTTTTGTACCCATACACACCAAAACGATATGTATACGTACAAGAAACTGTCTATCGGTATTGCTTTTCCGGAGAGAACATCCAGAAAAAGCCCTGCGATTGCGGAAATCACCAGAGAAAAAAGTCCTTTCTGTCTGAGCGAAAAAAGAATCAAAAAGGTAAGCGTCATATTAGGAGTTACTCCAAAAACAGAAAGTTTCCGCGGCCAAACAACCTCCAGTGCCAATAAAATATATAAAACCAAAAGAATGAAAAACCCTCTTAAAACGATTAAAAAACTTTTTCCCTTTTTTCCCATCACTTCTTTCGTTTTCACGGGATATTCCCTCCCGCCCGGTACACCAATACTTCGTGTAATTGTGTGATTTCCACCGCCGTTTCCAGTTTTGTAAGATTTTCCTTCCCTGCTTTTCCTTTTTCAGTTTTTTTGACCGTGCCGAGCAATAGTCCCTCCGGAAAAACCCCGCCCATCCCCGAGGTTTCTACGGTATCACCCTCTTTTAATTTTGTTCCCTCCTCAAAAAAAGAAAGCGTTAAGGTGTTTTTTTCGTCTTCGCCTTCGGCGATAAAAAGTTTCTGTTCTCGCAAAGACCGCGCCGAAATGCTGCTTCCTTTTTGTGTGACGGGACAAACAACGGCACGCTTTTTTGATACCGCCACCACTTTCCCTACAAGCGCACGCCGAAAAACAACTGCATCTCCTGCCATGATGCCGTGATTCATCCCTTTGTCAATCACAAAATTTTCGTGCGCATCGCTTCCGCGTGCTAAAATTTCACACGCCACGGTGTTTTGATATGCATTGTTTTCTTTTAATTCCAAAAGCACACGCAGACGGTTATTTTCTTCCTTGATAGAAATGAGCGCTCTGTTTTCCGCTCTGAGTGCCGCATTTTCTTCTAAAAGCGTTTCTCTTTCCAAAAGTACGCCCTTTGCATCGGTAATGACTTCATAATAGTCTTCTCCTTTTGAAAATACCGACAAAAAAAGCGTTTGCACGGGTCTGAATAAAAAATCTGCCGCACTTCCCAAAAACGACTCCCTGCCGCTTTTAAAAAATCCGTAAGATATTCCCGTCACACAAACGCTGATCACGGCGAGAACCATCGCCGTACTGTTAAAGTATTTCTTACTCCTTTTCAAAATCGCCCCTCCTAACTGCGACTTTGAAACAGGCTTTTTTCTTTTTTCAGAAAATATCCGCCAAAGAGCGTATCCATCGCCATCCCTGCTCCAAAAGAAACGCACAGCTCTGCATTTTCTGCAACATAAGAAGAAATGCCCGTTGCCTCTTTTATGAGTTGCGCAAGGCCTTCTGTTTTGGCGCCGCCTCCCGTGAGTACGATACCGTTTTCCACGATGTCTGCCACAAGCTCCGGCGGTGTTTTCTCTAAAACGGTTTTTACAGCATCTAAAATGGTTCCGACAGTGCCTTGAATTGCCTCGCGCACATCAGATGTTGTGACCGTTACGTTTTTTGGAAGACCTGACGATAACTCCCTCCCCATCACGCACAAACTCTTTTCTTCCGCAGAAATATGCGCCGCGCCAACGGAAATTTTTATGGTTTCTGCGGTTTTTAGTCCAATCAGTACGCCATATTTTTCTTTCACAAAACGGCGGATTTCTTCATCCATCGCATCTCCAGCTCTGCGGACACTTTTTGCGACAACGATGCCGCCGAAAGACAAAACCGCTACATCAGCAGTTCCTCCGCCAATATCTACAATCATACTTCCTTCTGCTTTTTCGACCGGGAGCCCTGCACCGATTGCCGCCGCCATCACTTCTTCCATCACATAGACGTTTTTCCCACCGGAGCGTTCTACCGCCTCGATTACCGCTCGACGCTCGACCTCCGTGATACCGGAGGGCACACAAACTGTTACCTGCGGGCGAAAAATTTTGCCGCGAAATGTTTTTTCCAAAAACAGTTTGAGCATCACACGCGTTACATCAAAATCGGTGATAACGCCACCCGAAAGCGGCTTTATCACCGTTACATGCTCCGGTGTTTTTCCAAGCATTTCGCGCGCCTCTTCTCCCACGGCTAAAACAGTTTTACTTTTCGGATGCACCGCCACAACCGACGGTTCATTTAGTAAAATTCCTTTGTTTTTTGAATAAAAAACTGTATTTTTCGTGCCTAAATCCACACCAATTATATGATTCATGAAAACCCCTCCCTTTTTTATGTACTCGTTTTTTGGGGAGGTTCTTTTTTTACATCACGCAAACGCCGAATTCTTCTTTTAAAACGCGCGTAAGTTTATGAATGGGAAGCCCGACCACATTAAAATAGTCGCCCTCAATTTTATCGATAAATATGCCGCCTTTTCCCTGGATTGCGTAACTTCCGGCTTTGTCCATAGGCTCATTCGTTTCGATATAGCCGTCTATTTCTTCTTCGGTTAATGCTGCAAAATGCACTTTTGTTTCTACATAAAACGTTTCACTTTTGGCCGTTTTCGTGTTCATAACCGTAACGCCTGATAAAACGCTGTGCCAGGTGCCGGAAAGCATTTTGAGCATTCTTTTGGCATCTTCTTTGTCTTTTGGTTTTGTTAAAATTACGCCATCTAGTGTGACGATGGTATCTGCACCGATTACGAGCGCATTTTTCCCTTCAGCGCTCACCTTTTTTGCCACGTCAGATGCTTTTAATAAAGAAAGCTGCTCTACGATAAAATAAGGCGGAAGATTTTCATCCGTCGTTTCATCTGCATCGCTCACGCGTACGGAAAACGGAAGACCTAAAACCTCCATCAGTTCTTTTCTTCTTGGGGATGCCGATGCAAGTATTATTTCCATTTTTTGTTCGCTCCATTCGTTATTTTAAATTCTTTTCTTATGTAGGTTTCGGTTTTTTTCGCGATGTAGCCCGTAATGAATCCGGAAAAAGCAGAAAGGACGCCAAGTACGGGGAAATAGCGAAAGATTTGCACAGACTCGATAACGCACGCAGAAACAAAGAGTTGTCCGATATTAAATCCTACAGCACCTAAAATAGACGTGCCGATATGAGAAATTTTTTCGTTCCATATTTTTTTTGCACACCACATGAAGAAAACAGAAACAATTGCTCCTGCCGCGCTATACCAAAAGGACGCGATTCCGCTGAATAATATAGAGGATAAAAACGCTCTGAAAAGTCCGAATACAAGTGCCTCAAGGGGTGAAAATGCGCAGAACACGAGCATCGTAATGATGTTTGCAAGGCCCACTTTTCCGCCGGGTACAATAGAAAATATCGAAAGCGTGTTTTCCAAAAAGCCGAGCACGAGCGCTACGGCACAAAGAAGCGCGAAAGTAACCAGTTTTTTAGTACGCAACGCTGTCCACCTCCTGCTCTCCCGTGATTTTTAACACAAGTCTTCCGGGAAGACACACAAGCATCTCGCCTATTTTCTCAATCTCTCCGAGGCAGGCTTTGTTTTTGCAATCGGCAGAAAGAACACAAATGCTTTTGTCACTGATTTCAACCATGTGGTTTCCGTATTCTTTTTTGATTTCGATTGCTTTCGGGGAAGTGATTTCCTGCATACGGTAGGTTGCATACGGTTTTCCGTCCACCTCAATCACTGCTTTTTTCTCGCCTTCTTTTGAAAAAATGACGTTTGAGAAAAGCAGAAAGAGGATGGATACAAAAAGCACGCCCCAAAAAATGAGTTTATCCATTTTTTTCATCTTTATTCCACTCCGCGGTAAAAATGTCCTCTTGTGATTTTATCAAATACGGCAGGGGGCATTTTTCCTTCCATTGCCGCCTGATACGCCTTTATCACGCGCTCCGTTTCTTCTTTTGTTTCTATGGTGAAATTTAAACGAATGAAATCTACGCTGAGTTCTAAAATATCCGAGAGTTTATCCGCCATATAGATTGGAACACTGTTTAATATGACATTTCTGCAGTTTTCGCAAAGAATCGGAAAGATTTCACCTTTTCTATCAGAAAGCGAGAATACGCCTCCCTCTTTTGCGCATTTATAATGACTTTTTATAATGCAGTTTTCAATGAGCATAGCGGGCATTCTGCCGTAGCCGATTATTTCTGTTGGAAAATCAGTATTTTCTACCACGTGACGAAGTTCTTTTAAATTGAGTTCTGTTGAAAGAGTGACTCTTTTAAAGCCTAATTTTTTTAGAACTTCTATTGATTCACTGTTTGTGATATTAAGCCGTTCCCCTCCGAAAAGTGTTTTTCCGGAAGAGCCCTTAATTTGTCCTAAATTTTGCACCAACACACGCGCGGCACTTGTATTTATATTTTCTCCCTCTTTGGCGACAGAGGGCATTGCGCAAACGAAAGATGCATCTTGTTCCGCATCAAAAAGTTCATGCGCAAGATAAATTTCGTTTATGCCAAGCGCAATTGCTGCCTCATATTGCTCTTTTGTGCGCACAAATACCGAAAGCTCTGTTTTCTTTTTCTCTTTCGGGGTGTTTTTTGTAATTTCGACATGATTTGTCTTTCTTTTGAAAGATGCACAAATTTCTTTTTCTAATGTTTCACAAACTTCGCGACGCAGTCCATTTAAGCAAGATACCGCCACAAACGGCGTGCCTTCTTCTGAAATCTCTATGCTTTCGGCAAAAAAGCACGTATCGCCGAGTTTATTTAGTTGCGCTTTTGCGCGCTCTTTATCAAATTTTCCGTTTTTCGCAGGCTCTAAAACGTCGCCTGAAACAGATGCCGAAAACCCGTCGCTTTCGGCATAAAGTACAATTGGTGCGCCGACCTCTGCCGTAAGAAAAAGAGATAGCAGACGACGTTTTTCTAAATTCGTTTCTTTAATATCCGTGACCGTTTCTTTCGCCACAGTTACTTTTTCTTTTCCGCTTTTATCCATCATTTCGCCAAATTTTCTTCCGTAAAAATACCCTTTTCCTGAGCCACCGCGCGAAAAGACGGAAAGCATGTCCGAAATTTCTTCTTTTGTCGCATCTCCCAAAAGCGCTTTTTTGTACACCTGCGTTACGATGCCTGCGTATTCTGCGCTTTTCATTCTTCCTTCTATTTTGGCAGAATCCGAGATGTTTTTGATTTCTTCCATGTCTTCTGCCAGACACAAATCTTTTGTGCATAAAAGCGGCGCTTCGTTTGTTACGGCTTTTCCGTCTTTTAGAAGCGTAAAGGGAAGTCTGCAGGGTTGGGCGCACGCGCCGCGGTTTCCGCTTCTTCCGCCAATGATGCTGCTCATTAAGCACTGCCCGGAAAAGCTGATGCAAAGTGCGCCGTGCACAAAGGTCTCAAGTTCAATATCCGTTTGTTCGCGAATGGCAGAGATTTCTTTTTGTGACAACTCACGCGCCAAAACTACGCGGTCTACGCCGAGTTCTTTTAATAAATTCACGCCATCGGCGGATGAAATCGTCATCTGTGTGCTGGCGTTTATTTTCACCTCTTCCGACAGTTCGCGAAGAAGTTTTAATACTCCTAAATCCTGCACAATGATGCCGTCTGTGCCGAGTTCAACGAGGCGTTTTGCGTAGACAAGCGCCGGCTTTAGTTCTTCTTGTTTAATTAAAATGTTTAGGGCTACGTATACTTTCACGCCGCGCAGGTGGCAAAAATCCACCGCTTTTTTGATTTCTTCTTCCGTGAAGTTCTTCGCGTTTTTGCGCGCACTAAAAGAAG
>JAZRET010000022.1:0-2988 GCA_045660945.1 Congzhengia sp. | reverse complement strand
TGGCGCTCCACCATACACAAGATGATCGCTTTATGGCATTTGGTGTTGCAGCGCTTTCCGTTTTGGCAGACTCTTTGGGCGCAATGAAATACGCAAAAGTTCGTACTGTTCGTAACGAAAAACGACAGATTGTCGACTTCGTAACAGAAGGCGATTTCCCGAAGTTCGGTAATGACGACGACCGCGTAGACTCCATTGCAAAACAGTTGGTGGAAGACATGATTGCAGAACTCAGAAAAACACCAACCTATCGAGGCGCAATTCACACACTTTCTGTTTTAACCATTACATCAAACGTTGTTTACGGCAAGAAAACTGCTGCAACACCGGACGGCAGAAAAGCAGGTGAACCCTTCGCTCCGGGCGCAAACCCGATGCACAACAGAGAAACAAATGGTGCTTTGGCTTCCTTAAATTCCATCGCAAAACTTCCCTTTGAAGCATGCCGCGACGGTATTTCAAACACCTTCTCTATCGTTCCCGATTCTTTGGGTAAAACAGAAGAAGAACAAGTTGACAACTTAGTAACCGTGTTAAGTGGCTACTTTGCACAGATGGCACACCACATTAATGTAAACGTAATGACCAGAGAACAACTGGTTGAAGCATACGAAAACCCCGAAAGTTATCCGAACCTCACCATCCGCGTATCGGGTTATGCTGTAAACTTCCACAAACTCTCCCGCGAGCAGCAGAAAGAAGTTATCAGCCGTACCTTCCACGCAACAATGTAATGGCTATGAAAGGCAGGATTCATTCATTTCAGTCTTTAGGCACAGTAGACGGCCCCGGCGTGCGTTTCATTGTGTTTTTGCACGGATGTAATCTCTCTTGCGGATATTGCCACAATATCGACGTTTGTCGCGGAGAATATGAAGAGTTTTCAGCCGAAGAAGTCTTTTCTAAAATCAGACGATACAAAAGTTATTTTGGAAAAGACGGCGGCGTTACCGTTTCCGGTGGAGAGCCTCTTCTTCAGGCAAAATTTGTAAAAGAACTGTTTACTCTTTGTAAAAACGACGGGATTCACACTGCACTTGACACATCCGGAAGTTTATGGGACGAAGATATTTCTTCTCTTTTGGATTTTTGTGATTTGGTGCTTTTAGACATCAAAATGACAAACGAGCAAGATTATAAAAAGCATATTGGATGTAGCCTTTCTGCTCCACTTGCATTTTTAGAAGAACTGGAAAAGAGAAATATTCCCACTTGGATTCGCCATGTTGTAGTAAAGGAATTAAATGATACAGCAGAAAACATCTGTGCGCTAACTGCCCTCTTAGACGGAAAGACGACCATTGAAAAAATTGAACTTTTACCGTTTCGGAAAATTTGTGAGGAAAAATATAAGAACATGGGAATCGACTTTCCTTTTGCAAATTATCCTGAAACAACAAAAGACACCATTCGCACTTTAAATGAATATTTGAAGTAAAAAACGGCAGAGCATTTTGCTCTGCCGTTTCTATTTTCTTTCTTCTTTACTGTTTTTCCACGCCTTTTCTTTTACCAATATTTTCTGTCTAAACTTCTAAAGAAAATTGCTTGCGCGATATGTTCTTTTTTTATGGTTTCACTTCCCTTTAAATCCGCAATCGTCCGCGCAACTTTTAAGATGCGGTTATGTGCACGGGCAGAAAGCCCTAAAGATTCAAACGCATTTTTTAAAAGCGCATCGCCTGCACTGTCGGGTCGACAGTATTTGTCCATCAATTTCGGTGTCATCTGAGCGTTACAGTAAATACCTTTTTCTCCCTCAAAACGCTTTGCCTGAATTACACGTGCTGCCATCACGCGTTTTCTGATTTCACTCGACGGTTCAGCCTTCGTTCTGTCAGTTAAATCGTCATATTTTACCGCCGGAACTTCGATATGTAAATCTATACGGTCAAGTAAAGGTCCGCTGATTTTTCCAAGGTATTGCTTAATTTGTTGCGGCGTACATTGACATCTCTCGGTGCCATCTCCGAAATAACCGCACTTACAAGGGTTCATCGCTGCAATGAGCATGGCGGAACTCGGGTATGTGAGCGTTGCCTGCACGCGCGAAATGGTAACAACGCCGTCTTCTAACGGCTGACGGAGCACTTCTAATGCATCTTTTTTAAATTCCGGAAGTTCATCTAAAAACAAAACACCATTATGTGCAAGACTGATCTCGCCCGGCTTCGGCACGGCACCGCCACCGGATAATCCGTTTGACGAAATGGTATGATGCGGTGAGCGAAAAGGTCTTGTCGCAATCAGTGGCATATCGCTTTGAAGGGTGCCGGCAATGGAGTGAATTTTTGTAACTTCCAGAGCCTCGTCAAAAGAAAGCGGCGGCAAAATAGACGGCAGTCTCTGCGCAAGCATCGTTTTACCCGAGCCGGGAGAACCAATCATCAGACAATTATGCCCGCCGGCGGCCGCAATCTCTAAAGCAAGTTTTGCGTTTTCCTGCCCCTTTACTTCAGCAAAATCAAATGCATTTTCTGCTTGACTTGAAAAAATGGCATCAATATCTACTGTCGCTTTTTCTAACTTTTCTTCTGTTGTGAAATGTTTTAAAATATCGGTTAAAGAACGCGCGCCATATACATTTAAATCTTTTACGACTGCAGCTTCACTTGCGTTTTCAAACGGTACAATCAGATGTTTGATTCCCTCTTCATAAAGACTGATCGCCATCGGAAGTGCACCTTCAATCGGGCGCAGTTCACCGGAGAGCGCAAGTTCTCCCAAAAAGGCATATTCTTTCACATCTGCCGAAAACTGACCGGAACTGATTAAAAGTCCTATACAGATGGGAAGGTCATAAATCGGACCTGCCTTTTTGATATTTGCAGGAGCAAGATTTACGGTGATGCGGCGCGTTGGATACGTTAAATTACAGTTTTTAATGGCCGCGCGCACACGCTCTTTTGATTCTTTTACCGCAGCATCCGGGAGTCCTACCACGTCAAACGCGGGAAGCCCGTTTCCAATATCTGCTTCGACTCTTAC
>JAZRET010000021.1:0-4198 GCA_045660945.1 Congzhengia sp. | reverse complement strand
GACGTCACACTCTACTGCAACGGGCATAATTTCATGAATAAAATATTCTAAGTTCTTCCAAAGACCTTCTTCGCCGAGTTCTTTATAGGCATCTACCAAACCACTGATTTCATCCGGTGAATAGGAAGCATCCCAACCGGGAAGTGTCATCTTTGTGGGGTCTAATTTATCTACGTCTTCTTTGTAGTAAACGAGCGCATTTGAACCATCCGCAAAAGGCTGGTCAAGACGCGATCTCGTCCAGTCAAACACCGGCATAAAGTTATAGCAAATACACTTTACACCTGCTTTGGAAAGTCTTCTGATATTTTCTTTGTAGTTATGAATATAGCGTTGGTAGTCCCCTCTTTTTAACTTGATGTCTTCGTGAACGGGAACGCTCTCGATAACTTCCATCTCAAGACCTTTTGCTTCGATTTCGGCCTTCATTTTATCGATCTCTTCCTGCGGCCATACTTCGCCTACAGGAACAGAATAAACAGCCGTTACAACGCCTGTCATACAAGGTATCTGACGGATGTTGTCAAGTGTTACCGGATCATCCGCGCCATACCAGCGAAATGTCATTTTCATAACTTTATCTCCTCTCCTTTTTCTGCGCTTTCATAGATTGCAAACATGGTATTCATTGTGTTTTTCACATCTTCTAACGTGAGATATTTTTCTGCTTCATATAAATCAGAAAGGGTTTTTGCGTGTCCGCCGCCCCAATAGGATTTTCCCTGATAGCTTTCAGAGTCTTTCATCAAAACTTCGCCGTCAGACGTTAATAAGCCGTCTACATAACGGAAATGCTTATGTTCAAAATCCACTTCAATTTGTACGGAGGTGTTGGTATAGTATGAATTTGTAGCATATAGAATTCCAATTGCGCCGTTTTTAAATTTGATACGTGCATCAACTGTATCTTCTACGTCAATGATGCCCTTTAAAGAGTGATTGGTCATCGTGGCATCCACGCTTTCTACATCACCTGCAAAAAGCGTTAAAAGATCCAGCGTATGTACCGCCTGATTGATTAAAACGCCGCCGCCTTCGTATTTTTTTGTGCCACGCCAGTCTTCTGAAAGGTAGTAGTCTTTATCGCGAAGCCAGGTGATAAATCCTTTCACGCCCAAAAGTTTTCCGTATTTCGTCTCTTCCGTTACGATACGCTTTAATTCTTTTGCGCAGTTGTTGGTGCGGTTTTGGATAATCGGGAAAATCTTTGTGACATCGTATTCGCGGAATAAAATATCAAACTGCTCTTTTGTCATCGTTGCCGGCTTTTCCACGACAACGCGTCTGCCGGTTTTCAGCACTTTACAAATCATTTCAAAGTGCAGATAATGCGGCGTACAGATGTGAAACACATCGATATTTTCGTCCAAAAGACATTCATCAAAATCATAGTACGCCTTTGCACCGTACTCCTCTGCGGCTTTGTCTGCGCGCTCTTTCACAATGTCGCAAACAGCATAAAGGTTTGCACTTTTTAATGTTTTAATTGCGCCTGCGTGATTCGGGGCAATTGCGCCGAAACCTACAATACATGCATTTTTCATATTAGACCACACTCTTTCAATATTTCTCTTTTCGTAATCTGTTTAATACGATTTTGTTACATCGCCTACAACACAGTTTACCTTTTTTTCAAACGTAGAATTTTTTATTTTTTCAAAAAGCATCTCGTAAAATGTTTCGTGCGGGAATTGATTCAGGTCAACCGTTTGGTTGGTCCACGCACTCAAGTAAATTGCATTTGAAATCAAAAGCCCGTTTAATCCCTCTTCGCCTTTTGCTAAAAGTTCTTTTCCTTCTAAAAGCGCCGCTGCGAAATTTTTTAAGATGCCAATGTGTTGCTCGCCGCCGGAAAAGTCGCATGGAATATCCAAAACCTCATGCTCGGGTTTTCCGAACGGGTCTTTGTTTTCACGGTTAAACGCGCGCTCGGAAACGACATTTTTATCAAACGAGATTTTGTTATTTTCTACCACAATTTTCCCCATATCACAGGCAATTTCTAAACGGTTGGTGCCGGGGGTTTCGCCGGTTGAGGTGATATATTCTCCGGTTGTTCCGTTATCATATTCAAAATATGCAAAGACGTCATCATCAACTTCAATATCATAGTATTTTCCGAATGAAACCTTTGCAAAAATTCTGTCCGGCATACCAAACATCCATTGCCACAAATCCAGTTGATGCGGATTTTGGTTAATCAGCGCACCGCCGCCTTCATACTTCCATGTCGAACGCCACGCACTGCTTTCGTGATAAGCCTGCGGTCTGTACCAGTCGGTGACAATCCACGTAATGCGTTTGATATGTCCGAGTTCCCCTTCTTTTACCATCCGGCGGAGTTTCTGATAAACAGGGTTTGTCCTCTGATTATACATGATGCCAAAAAGTTTACCCGACTTTTCCGCCGCTTCATTCATGTTTAGAACTTGCTTTGTATAAACGCCGGCAGGTTTTTCGGTGAGTACGTTTAAGCCGTATTCAAACGCCTTGATGGTAAGTTCAGGATGCATATAGTGCGGCACAGCAATTAAAACAGAATCAAAAAGTTCGCTTGCGTAGAAACTTTCCACATCAGAAAACACCGGAACATCCGGATATTTTTCTGAAAAAGTCGCCCTGCTTTCTTCGTTTTCTTCGCAAAGCGCAGAAAGTTTCATCCCGGGAATATTTCCTTCCAGGATGCTGTCTGCGTGCTTTCTGCCGATATTGCCATAGCCCAAAATGCCCATCTTTACTATGTTCATTTTATGACCTCCTGCCCTTTTATTATAAAATATCACAAACTGACCAATATATCAACCTATAAATTGCGAAAAAGTTTGCAATTATTGCTTTTTTGTGTTAAAATAAGCAAAAGAGGTGATAAAAATGGAACATTCGCTTTATTCTGCCAACGAAAAAACGCTGTCCAGCCCCTTAAAAACGCAGTTTCATCTACATAGCCACAACGACTATGAACTTTATCTCTTTTTAGAGGGCGACGCAAAATACGTGGTAGAAGAAAAAGTATATGATTTATCTCCGGGCGATGTCATTATCATTCGCAAACACGAAATGCATCGTGTATTTCACATGGGCAATCAAAAATACCGCCGCACAGTCATTATGGTTTCTCCCGACTTTTTTACCGCAAATAACTGCCCGGAATACGAATCTGTATTTTTAAAAGAACACGCAGATACCGGTAACCGTATCAATGCTGAAATTGTGCGTTCCAGCGGTCTTCGCGATGCTATGATGCGCTTTAAACAGTATTCAAATGGTTTTTCAGACCTTTCCTCCCCCATTGCCGAAAGTATGATGATGGAAATTTTATATCTTTTAAATCGCATCTCTTCTTTTGAAAGTGCGGACACTACGAATAAAATTGTAAAAAACGTAATTGACTACATAAACCAATATTTCACTTCAGAAATCACCTTGGATGCACTCTCGGAAAAGTTTTTCGTTTCAAAATACTATTTATGTCATATTTTTAAAGCGTCTACCGGACTTACTGTTCAACAGTATATCCGCCAAAAACGACTGACGCTTGCGGATACTTTAAAAAGCGAGGGAAAAACTTTAACGGAAGCGGCACTTTTATCAGGCTTTGGAGATTATTCCTCCTTTTATCGTGCCTATCTGAAAAAAAATCATAAAAGTCCAAAAGAATAAATATAAAAAAATGAGCGCGGAAGTTCTTCCGCGCTCGTTTTTCTTAGTCGCAATAAGGATTTTCGTAGTAGTGATCGCAATCATTTTCGTGATTATGACCGCAGCCGCAATCGTTTTCACGAGCCTTGCCACAACCACAACCGCAATCGTGATTGCGTCTTTCTCTGCAACCGCAGGGCACAGAGCTTTCCGTACCAATACCGCTTGCACAGTGCACATTCATTCTGGGCTCTGTTCTTTTTGCGCAAACAGGTTCGTAGTATGTGTTTACTTCACAGTCGCAGGAATTTCTTCTGCTATTTCTGCCGCATCTGAATAAATTACAAATTCCGCACATAAGTTATACCTCCTTTTTTTGTAGGAGCACTGCTCCTCGGTATAATATATGTCGTCAGATGTCGAAATGTGCGAAAAAATAATAACGGAGCACCATTTTCGTGCTCCGTTATTTGCATTTTGTGGTTTGCGTATTTTCCAGTTCTTTTTATGCTCTTTTGTTTAAAACTTCTTCTTCATATTTCTTAACTTCAGCAAGCCA
>JAZRET010000020.1:0-11119 GCA_045660945.1 Congzhengia sp. | reverse complement strand
TGACACTTCATGTTGTCTTCCTAAGACCGCTTGGCCTCCGACTTATCTTCCTCTTTTGATTTTGTATAAATCTCAAGTTTTGATACTGCCGCAATAGAAGAAAGTGCCTCTCCGCGAAAACCCAAAGTTACAATTTTGTTTAAGTCATCCTCCGTGGAAATCTTGCTCGTTGCATGACGCAGAATACAAGTTTTTGTGTCCTCTCTTGACATACCGCTTCCATTATCCGTCACACGCATATAGGAAACGCCGCCATTTTTGATTTCTACGCAAATGTTCGTCGCACCGGCATCGACTGCATTTTCCAAAAGTTCTTTTATGACAGAAGCCGGACGTTCTACTACTTCGCCTGCGGCAATTTTATCCGATATGTTTTTGTCTAAAACTTTAATTTTTTCCACGGGTTTTCACCTCTTATCCAAATAGTCTAAATACGTCTTTAAACGCAATCACGATTGAAAGCAGTATCAAAAGAGCAAAGCCGATAAAGTGAACAACTGCTTCTTTTTCTACCGGAATCGGTTTTCTTCTTACAAGTTCTATCAGTACAAATAATATTCTGCCGCCGTCTAAAGCGGGAACGGGAAGAAGATTAAATACGCCCAAATTAATGGTGAGTAAAATCGCAAGGTAAATGAGTCTCATAAGACCTTCCCATCCGGTTTCTTGTGCGGCTTCCACGGCAGAACCGATTTCAGAAACAATTCCGACCGGTCCCGAAACATCAGAAAACGAAAGTTTACCGCGCACTAAATTCACAAAAGAATCTATCACAACGCGGCTATAAAATCCGGTTTGGTAAAATGCATTTTTCACGGTTCGACCTGCGGTGTTCTTTTCCGTTTTCAGCATGAGTCCGTAAGTTCCCTGCCCGTTTTCTATATCGGGGACAATCGAAATTTTTCTGATTTCGCCGTCATTTTTTAGTTTCAGGTCAATTCTCTGGTCTTTGTTTTGATTATTTGAAATCTCCCACATCACATCTTCGCTTAAATGCACGCGCCGACCATTGATGGAAAGAATCTCGTCATTTCCTTTTAGTCCTGCTTTTTCTGCCGCGCCGCCTATTGTAACTTTCTCTATCACGGGCGCAACATACGTTTTTTGCTGCGACAAGACAAAGCATAAAAGTACGAATCCCAAAAGGATATTCATAAATGCACCGGCAACTAAAACCGCGAGTCTCGCAAGCGGTTTTTTCTTAGAGAACGCTCTTTTCGATGCGCTTTCCCCGTCTTCCCCCTCCATCGCGCAAAAACCTCCAATGGGAAAAATACGGATAGAATACACCGTTTCGCCAAACTGCTTTGAAAAAATCTTCGGTCCCATACCGAGTGCAAATTCGTTTACTTTTACTTTTGCGAGTTTCGCGACAATGAAATGTCCGAGTTCATGTACGAAAATCAAAACGGCAAAAATTAAAATTGCCGCAACTGTAGTGAGTAACGCGTTCATAAAAATACCTTTCCTGGAAGAATCTATCTTCCCGAAATCCAAAATTTAATGTAGTTTATGCAGATTGGAAAGAACATATTCTCTTGCCCAACGGTCTGCATCGACGATGTCGGAAAGTGCGGGATTTTCAACTGTTTTGTGCGCATTCATTGCCATTTCCACGACATCTGCAATCTCTAAAAATCCGATTTCGCCCTTTAAAAACTTTGAAACCGCGATTTCGTTTGCGCCGTTTAAAACGGTTGGCATCGTGCCGCCAATCGTTCCTGCTTTTATAGAAAGAGCAAGACACCGAAATGTATCCATATCCACCGGTTCAAAAGTTAGGGGTTTCTTTGTTAAGTCAAGTTCATTTCCGCGCATACGAAGACGCGCGGGATAGGAAAGCGCATATTGGATAGGAAGTTTCATATCAGGCGTTCCCATCTGTGCGATGATGGCGTTATCGGAAAATTCCACCATTGAATGCACGATGCTCTGGCGGTGTACCAAAACGGACACCTTATCTAATGGCACGTTAAAAAGTGCTTTTGCTTCTAACACTTCAAGTCCCTTATTCATGAGGCTTGCACTGTCCACTGTGATTTTTGCGCCCATGCTCCAGTTTGGATGATTTAATGCATCTTGTACGGTAATGTCCTTTAGTTCATCCTTTGTTTTTCCGAAGAACGGACCGCCTGAAGCCGTTAAAATGATGCGTTTTACTTCCGACTCATAATTTTCTTTGTTTACGCGCGCGGCGATGCACTGGAAAATCGCGCTGTGTTCTGAGTCTACGGGGATGATTTCACTTCCCGACTTTTTTGCCTCGCGCATCACGATATCGCCTGCCGTAACGAGCGTTTCTTTGTTGGCAAGGCCGATGCGTTTTCCTGCTCTTACCGCCGCCATAGTGGGAAAAAGCCCTGCAATGCCGACAATTCCGGTAATCACTGTGTCTACCTCAGGGTGCGATGCAATTTCCTCTGCACCCGAAATCCCTGCGAGCACTTTCGTGTCGGTGTCGTTTATTCTTATTTTAAGATCCGCTGCCTTTTTTTCGTCTGTGACGCAGGCAAATTGCGGACGGAATTTTCTAACTTGTTTTTCTAACAGTTCGATGTTACAATGGGCGGATAGCGCAAAAGCACGAAATCCCTCTTGCTCCTCCATTACTTCAAGGGACTGCGTGCCGATTGAGCCTGTCGCTCCTAAAATAGCGATATTTTTCATGTGTTTCACCTTTTGGTTTTAGTTTATAAAAAAATTGGGAAAACGTTTACAAAATAGTAAACGAGTGGTGCGATAAACATCACGCTGTCGAGTCTGTCTAAAAGACCGCCGTGACCGGGGATTAAATTGCCGAAATCTTTTGTGCCGAATGTACGCTTAATCACAGATGCAGATAAATCTCCGAGCTGCGCCACTACGCCGCAAAGGATGGAAAGAAGTAAAAGCGTAACATAGTTTACCAAAAATCCCATGGCGGATAAAATGAGTCCGTACACAAAGAAAATCAATACAGAACCAACGATTGCACCAATCGAACCTTCCACAGTTTTTTTGGGGCTTACTGAGGGAATTAACTTATGCTTTCCGAAAAAGTTTCCTGCAAAATACGCCGCCGTATCGGGAATAAATGCGCCGAGATATACTAAGAACACGAGCGCAATACCTGAATCCATCTGTCTTAAATAGGAAAGATGCAGGAAAAACACAACGGTGTATAACACGGCAACGAGCGCCGTACCCACGTCTTCAAACTTTATGGTTTCGTTTCTTACAACGGAAAGCGTCATTAACGTCATTAAAAAGAGAACCGTTACAAGATGCGACATATAAAAACCTGCTTCACGGCTGAAAAATGCCGAAATCATAAACAGAAGTGAAAATAGAAGTTCTGTCGCCAAAAGTTCCGGTTTTTTACCGTGACGGAACGCAAGCGTAATTTCGCGAAGCATCATAAAGGACGCTGCACACGCTGCTACCGTAAAAATCCAGGCGGGCAGAAAGGTAACTACCAAAAGGAGTACCACCAAAATGATTGCGCTGTTTGTTCTTGTCTTTAACTTTGAAAAATCCATACCTTCACCTCATCAGATTCCACCAAACCGACGGTTGCGGTTCTGGTAATCTAAAATTGCTTTTTTGAAATGTTCTTCCGTAAAATCAGGCCAACAGATGTCTGAAAACCAGAATTCACTGTATGCCGACTGCCATAAAAGGAAATTGCTCAGGCGATATTCGCCGCTCGGGCGAATGATAAAATCAACATCGGGAATCTCTGTGTAAAGCCGTTCGCCTATCGTTTCTTCTGTAATCGCATCAATATCCAGTTTCCCGTTTTTCACATCTTCTGAAATACTTTTTACGGCGCGGGTAATTTCCTGCTGACCGCCGTAGTTGATGGCAAGATAAAGTGTGGTTTTATCGCGGCCGGCTGATTCTGCTTCCGCGTTTTCCATCTCTTTTCGGATTTCGTCCGTCAGGCGACTTCTGTCGCCGATGAATTTAAGACGAACCTCGTTTCCCTCTAAAAGTGTTTTGTCTTTCAGGTACTCAAGCAAGAGGTCCATTAATGCGTCCACTTCTTCTTTCGGGCGTTTCCAGTTTTCTGTGGAAAAGGCGTAAGCCGTTACGTACCGAATGCCCATCTCACTTGCAAACTCGGTAATTTTTTTAAGCGTCTTTGCACCAACACTATGCCCTGCACTTCTCGGAAGCCCGCGGCGACGCGCCCATCTTCCGTTGCCATCCATGATGATGCCGACATGACGGGGAAGATTTTCTTTATCAATTTCGGTTAAAAGCGTCTCTCTTTTGCGCTTTAAAAAGTTAAACATCTCTTTCCCCCATTTAGGCATTCATCAGATTTCCATAATTTCTTTTGTTTTTTCAGCGGCTCTTGCATCAATGTCCTTGATATAGCCATCTGTAATCTTCTGAATATCGGTTTCAGCAGATTTTAAATCGTCTTCTGTGATTTCGTTATTTTTCTTCTGTGCTTTTAATGCATCCAGCGCATCACGGCGTGCGTTACGAATCACAACTTTTGCTTCTTCTGCACGTTTCGACACGTTTTTGCCGAGTTCTTTTCTTCTTTCTTCTGTGGGAGCAGGGAAATTTAAGCGAATTGCTTTGCCGTCGTTATTCGGGGTAAGGCCTAAGTCGGACGCCAATATCGCCTTTTCGATATCATGCAGAATACTTGCATCCCACGGCTGAATCATAAGCATTCTCGGGTCGGGAACAGAAATGGTACCAACCTGAGCTAAAGGTGTGGGTGTGCCATAATAATCAACTGTAATTCTGTCTAAAACGGAAGGATTTGCTCTTCCTGCGCGGATTGCCGCGAAATCATTTTCCATCGCTGAGATGGCTTTATCCATTTTTGCTTTTACGTCTTCGTACATAATAAATTCTCCTTTATTTAAAAACAAATTTTATTCCATCACGATTGCATCGTCATTTGAAACAACGGTGCCTAAATTTTCGCCGCACAAAATGCGGATGATGTTTTTGGGATCATCCACGCCAAACACTAAGATCGGAATATCGTTATCCATACAAAGTGCAGTTGCGGTAGAGTCCATTACTTTGAGATTTCTGTTTAATACTTCCTTGTAGGAAATCTTGGAAAAACGCTTTGCATCGGGATTTATCATCGGGTCACTGTCATAAACGGCGTCGATGCTTTTTGCAAGCAGAATCGCATCTGCTTCAATTTCTGCAGCACGAAGAGCCGCTGCTGTATCTGTCGAGAAGAACGGGTTACCCGTTCCGCAGCCGAAGATCACAACTTTTCCGCGCTCTAAATGTACCATTGCTTTATTTCTGATATAAGGCTCTGCAATCTGGCGCATTTCAATCGCCGTCTGCACGCGTGTTACAACGCCTGCCGCCTCAAGTCCGCTCTGAAGCGCGAGTGCATTCATAACGGTTGCAAGCATACCAATGTGGTCTGCGCGGGTGCGGTTCATATCCGTACTCGATCTTCCGCGCCAGAAGTTGCCGCCGCCAACGACGATTGCAACTTCAACGCCCATCTCGGTGCACTCTTTGATAATTTGCGCAACACCGCCAATGGTCGCATCGTCTAAACCTGTTCCTTTTCCGCCGGACAACGCTTCTCCGCTGACTTTTAATAAAATTCTTTTGTATATGGGTTTCATATCTGCCCTCCGAACAGTTTATTTTGAAAAACAAATTGCGCAAAGTGCGCATTTTAGCGCTTCTCCACACATTTTTCCATTCTACTATATTATATCTTTTTTCTTTTTAAAATTCAAGTAGCAAATAAAGTTTTTTCGTCTTGGGTTTACATAATCTTCTTGTTTTGTTGAATTTTAAAAAGTTATTCGCAGAATCAACAGGGTTATCCACAGATTTTAAAAATTTTATCGCGGTTTTATCGCATTTTTCTGTGAATAAGCCGCTATTTTTTAAACTTTTCCACAGAAACTGTTGATAACTTTAGTTTACATAACAACTTTTTTGCCCGTTTTTTACGTTTAGAGCACCACGGTTTTATGCCGCGCCACGTGGCAGTTGATGTTGACGGCACACGGAAGCCCTGCGATATGCGTCGGGTATGTGCGCACCTTAACACAAAGCGCCGTATTCGCGCCTCCAAAGCCTTGTACGCCAATGCCCGTTTCGTTGATTTTTAAAAGCAATTCTTCCTCAAGCGCTTTATAAAACGGGTCGGGATTTTCATGGTCTAATTCGAGAGAGAGTGCCTCTTTTGCCAATAACGCACACTTTTCCATCGTGCCACCGATGCCAACACCCACCACAATCGGCGGACACGGATTGGCACCTGCTTTTTTCACTGTTTCGAGCACAAACTGCTTTACGCCCTCTATTCCGTCAGACGGTTTTAGCATTTTCACCGCACTCATATTTTCGCTGCCAAACCCTTTCGGCGCAACGGTAATGGTAAGTTTATCCCCCGGCACGATATCATAGTGAATCACGGCAGGGGTATTGTCCCCTGTGTTGCCTCTTAAAATCGGGTCTTTCACCACAGATTTTCTCAAATATCCTTCGGTGTAGCCTTTTGAAACGCCATGATTGATTGCATCCGTTAAAGAGATTCCTTCAATGTGTACATCCTGCCCGAGTTTTACAAATACCACCGCCATTCCGGTGTCCTGGCAGACGGGAATTTCTTTTTTCTCTGCAACTGAGAGATTTTCTTTCAGTCTTTCTAAAAATTCTTTTGCACTCTTCTTTGTTTCCTTTTGGCTCGCAGATGAAAGCGCACACTTTACATCTTCTCCCAAAAAAATGTTTGCTCTAATGCAAAGGTTTTTGACCGTTTCAATCACTGTATCTGTATGAATCGTTCGCATCGTTACACTTCCGTTTCTTTGTTTTTTGAGCGAAATACCCAGAATTTGTTTCCTAAAAAGTTCACAATCACCGAGAAAACGGAGGAGCAAAGTTTGCAAAACATAATGGCTTTGTTTCCGGAAAGCGCAAAGCGAATATGCATATGGGAAAGTGCCCAGTTTGCATAGTTTTCTATATGCCAGAAATCATAGGTTAAGTGCATCACGAAAATAACCGTCAGCATGGAAACGATATTAACCGTGATAAATTTTGCAATTTCTTTTGCTGTTCCCGGACCGTGTTTTCCAAAAGTCCAGTGACGGTTTAGAATGTAACTTCCCATCATCGCAACAGAGCTTGCAATGACCTGTGCTACACTTTTCGTCACAGAGAAAAGTGACAAGAAAAGATAAAATACGCTATAATCCACCAAAGTATTAAATGCGCCGACACAACCGAATTTTACAACCTGCAGAATATTCTTACGCTGTTTATTCTCCACGGGTTTCACCTTCTTCTTTAAAATTCTTTTGTTCTTTCACGATATAAAGCGGACGGTTTTTGACTTCATCGTAAATTCTTCCGATGTATTCGCCCATAATTCCCAAAATGATTAAAATTACGCCGTTTAAAATGAGCGTTACGCACATAGAAGACGCCCACCCCGAAACGGTTTGGTCGGTAAACAGTTTTAAATATAAAATCACAAGGAGATAAATAAAACTTGCAACGGAAAGCGCCGCCCCAAGGTAGCCCGCAATTTTCAAAGGCTTTTTGGAAAACGAGGTGGTTGCATCTGCGGCAAAGGAAATCATTTTCTTTAAGGGATACTTCGTTTCCCCTGCAAAGCGTTCTTCACGAATGTAGGATACGCCTGTTTGCTTGAATCCTGCAAAGCTCACAAGCCCACGGATGTAGCGGTTTTTCTCCGTAAGATTTTTTAAAACCTGACACACTTTTTTGTCCATTAAACGAAAATCTCCGGTGTCAACGGGGATTTTAAACTCTGTTTGTGCGGCTAAAAACCGATAAAAAAGTTTTGCCGTAGCGCGTTTAAATGCACTTTCGCCTTTTCTTTTTTCGCGCACGCCGTAAACAACGTCAAAGCCCTCGCGCCATTTTTTTGCCATCTCAGGAATCACTTCCGGTGGATCCTGAAGGTCTGCGTCGATTAAAATAACGGCTTGTCCACTTGCGTAATCAATTCCGGCGCTCACCGCTGCCTGATGCCCGAAATTGCGCGAAAACGATATGAGCCTCACAGACGTATCTTTTTCGCAAAGCGTTTTTATGATATTTTCCGTTTCATCTCGGCTACCGTCATTTACAAAAATGAGTTCATAAGGCTCTCCCAAATCCCTCATAACTTGGGTGAGTCTTTTATAACTTTCATCTAACACCGCCTCTTCGTTATAGGCGGGTATTACAACGGAATAGCGCACCATACGCTCTCCTCCTTTTGTTTATCCCTGATACATCGTACTTCTATTTACGTTTTTAACAACCATTTCTTTTTCAAAAATCTTTTCAAAGAGCAAGTCTGCAAAAATAACATGCATTCCCGCCACAGGGTGATTGATGCGGTTACACAAAAGACGCGTTGTGTCTTTTGTTTCGCTCAATTTTTTCCATACCCCGTAAGCATCGCACACGGGAACACGCATAGATTTTGCCAGTTTTTTTGCAGATTCTATATAGTCATCCATTCTGCCGCCATTTTGAAACTCTGCCGTTTCTTTCGCGTACGCAACATGCTCTGGCGGCGTGTCTTCTGCAACATAAGTGTTAAGCATATTCGGCGTTAAAAAAATCACGTCAGCCCCACTTTTTTTGCATCTTGTAAAAATTTCTTCAAGCGATGTGATATATTCTTCTTTTTCGAAATTTACGTCGTTTAATCCAAAACACACAATCGCAAGGTCAGGATTGTGCGAAAGCACTTGTGAATCAAGGCGTAAAACCGCATCTTTTGCCGTTGTCCCGCCGATTCCCGCGTTAATGACATTTACAGGAACATAATCGCTAACCTCCAAAATCTTTTCACGAAGCACGTTCCAGTATACCGTTTCGTAGTTAATATCATCTACCAAAGCACCGTGCGTTACACTGTCACCCAAAGCCACAATGGTAATCGGGCCGTTTTTTAAAAGCCCCGCACGGTCCATCCATATTTTCTTTGAAATTTTCATGTTCATCACCTAATATGCACACATATATGTTTATTTTATCATATTTTTACAAAAACCGCAACTGTTTTCTGTTTGGGTGCGCGCCTACTACTCTCTCTTTATCTAATTTAACCTTTTCTATTCTTTCTTTACCTACTCTGGGTTTCCATTTGGTATACCAAACGTCACCCCAAATGAAAGCAAAAATCCCATGCCGATTTTTTCTATCCTTATTCTACCACAATTGCGTGTGCAATGGTGTGCAAAGTGTGTTGTTTGCTTCGGGATATTTTCAGCGAAATCCTTGAATTTTATAACGCCTTATGATATAATAAAGCAGTAATTCAGTAGAAGGTGGTGCTTTATGAATATCCTACATATGAAGTACGCATTAGAAGTTGCAAAAGCTGGTTCTTTAAGTAAGGCATCGGAAAAGCTTTTAATTGCCGTGCCGAACATCAGCCGTTCCATTAAGGAACTTGAGGCGGATTTAGGTATTGCGATTTTTGACAGAACCACAAAAGGGATGTGCCTGACGCCCGAAGGCGAAGAATTTATGAACTACGCCCGCGGCATTTTAGGTCAAATTGATGAAGTTGAAAAATATTATAAAGGTGGCGCGCCAAAAAAACAAACGTTTTCCATTTCCGTTCCGCGTGCTTGTTATATTTCAGAAGCGTTCTCCGAGTTTTCAAAAACACTTTCGAAAGAACCCGCCGAAGTGTTTTATAAAGAAACCAATTCCCAAAGAACCATTCATAACATACTAAACCATGATTATAAACTCGGAATCATTCGGTATGCTGAAAATTATGACCAATATTTTAAAACGATGTTGGAAGAAAAAGGATTTCACTATGAACTGGTCACGGAATTTTGCTACTCTCTCATTATGAGTCAGGATAGCCCGCTTGCAAAAAAAGGCGAAATCACATTTCACGATTTAAAAGACCTTATTGAAATTGCGCACGCAGACCCGTTTGTTCCGTCGATGCCGCTTTCTAAAGTAGTAAAAGAAGAACTTCCCGATAACATCAACAGAAGAATTTATATCTTTGAACGCGCAAGCCAGTTTGACCTTCTCCACAAAAACCCCGAAACATTTATGTGGGTATCTCCTGCTCCCGACAGTTTACTGAAACGCTACCGTCTCGTGCAGAAAAAGTGCGTAGAAAACAAAAAAGTATATAAAGACCTTTTGATTTATAAAAAGGGCTATAAACTCACAGAACTAGATAAAAGATTTATCACCCAACTGTGCGATACCAAAAGAAAAATGTTTCAGAAGTAATCCCCCCCTGATTTGAAGCACTCTTTAAGGTGTTATCAATTTTGATAACACCGGGTAAACATTTTAAGAATTGTTCTCTTCCGGAAAGAATGTTAAAATTTTAACGAACTAAGAAATTACAACTATTATTCTTTTTGGGAGGACTAGACATGAAGAAAAAGTATGAAATCGTAGACAGCGTTGAAATGCTCGAAGAAGCGATTCTTCGCGTAAGAAAAGCGCAGAAAATTTTTGCGTCCTTTACACAGGAACAAGTAGACAAAATTTTTCTGGCAGCAGCATCCGCTGCAAACAAAGCAAGAATTCCTTTGGCGAAAATGGCAGTTGAAGAAACCGGTATGGGTATTGTAGAAGATAAGGTTATCAAAAACAACTACGCATCCGAATATATTTATAATGCTTATAAAGAAACAAAAACTTGCGGCATTATTGAAGAAGACAAAGCATTCGGCACAAAGAAAATTGCAGAGCCTATCGGTGTAGTTGCAGCAGTTATTCCCACAACCAACCCCACCTCTACTGCAATCTTTAAATGCTTACTTGCATTAAAAACCAGAAATGCCATCATCATCTCTCCTCATCCGAGAGCGAAAAACTGCACCATCGCAGCTGCAAAACTCGTTTTGGAAGCGGCAGTTTCCGCCGGTGCTCCCGAAGGCATTATCGACTGGATTGACGTTCCGAGTTTAGAAATGACCAATACGGTAATGAAAGAAGCAGATATCATTTTAGCGACCGGTGGTCCCGGGATGGTAAAAGCTGCTTATTCTTCCGGAAAACCTGCTCTTGGCGTTGGTGCCGGAAACACCCCTGCATTTATTGATGTCCGTGCGGTCATCCTACTCGCAGTATACTCCATCTTCCTTTCAAAATCATTTGATTATGGTATGAT
>JAZRET010000019.1:0-3164 GCA_045660945.1 Congzhengia sp. | reverse complement strand
TCAACTGCCACCTCCTTGGCTCACAGAACGACATGGCTCCGCTCCGACTTCAACAAATATGATGACATCACAACTCTCGGCCGTGGTGGTTCTGATACATCTGCCGTTGCACTCGCTGCAGCGTGCCACGCAGACCTTTGTGAAATCTATACAGACGTTGATGGTGTTTACACCACAGACCCGAGAATCGTGCCGAATGCAAAGAAACTTTCCGAAATCACATTCGATGAAATGTTGGAACTTGCAAGTTTAGGTGCGAACGTTCTTCACAACCGTTCGGTTGAAATGGCTAAAAAATATAATGTTAACTTATGTGTCCGCTCCAGTATCACTCGCGCAGAAGGCACAGTTGTTAAGGAGGTAGTAAAAATGGAATCCATGTTAGTTAGAGGCGTTGCAAAAGACAACGACGTTGCAAGAATTTCTCTTTGTAATATAGAAGATACGCCGGGTAAGGCATTCAGAATTTTCTCACTTTTGGCAAAACACAATATCAATGTTGATATTATTCTGCAGTCTATCGGCAGAAACAACACAAAAGACATCAGTTTTACAACAACAGAAGGAAATCTTCAGGAAGTGTTAGATCTTTGCGAAAAGAACAAAGACGTCATCGGCTACACCGATATCAGTTACAACACAAACGTATCGAAAGTTTCTATCGTTGGTGCCGGTATGGTATCTAACCCCGGCGTTGCAGCAAAAATGTTTGAAGCTTTATACGATGCCCACATCAACATTCATATGATTGCAACATCCGAAATCAAAGTTTCTGTTTTGATTGATCAGGGCTTAGAAAACAAAGCCGTAAAAGCAATCCATGACAAATTTGAAATTTCCTGATAAAGGACAAGCGAGCGGCTCATTACCGCTCGCTTTTTCATTTGCCCTTAGGTGTTAACAGAAAACAAAAAAGAGCCGAACTAACTCGGCTCTTTTTTATTATTATTTTGTTGTTTCTTTTTTCTCCGGCTTTACTTTTTTCGGTTTTTCAGGTTTCGGTTCTTTTTCTAAAATAATACCGTCTACAAAGACGTTTACAAGATTTACATTCACATCTGTCATCATTTCGATGTTTTTCTTGACCTCTTCCTGAACTTTCCAGGAAACCTCAGAAATGTTTAAACCGTACAAAATAGAAATGTGCACATCAAGATCTGCTTGCTTCGTTTCTTCGTCAAAATAGATACGGATACCTTTTGCCGTTGCTTTTTTCACGAGTTTATCCACAAAGTTATCTCCGGCATCTGTTGCTAAAGACACTCCTTTTATTTCCGCCAAAGCCTGCGCCGCAATGGTAGAAATTACATCGTTTGCGATTTTTAACGCGCCCTGACCTTCTTTTACTTCTAATAAAATTTCTTTTTCAGCCATCTTTGGTACCTCCTGAATCGCGTACTAAAAATATTATATTTATAGTATACCATGAATCACAAAAAATTACAACTCTTTTTTATGAATTCGGTTTGATCTCAACAATTTTGATGTTTTCAGGCGAAACCGCGCCGCTTTGTGCCACCAAATCCAAAATTACAGCGGCATCAATTTCATTTAAGCCGTTTGTTTTGATTGCAACAGACGTTCCACTCTCATTCATAAACACAACACATTCGCCGTAACCCTTTGCGCAAATCAGCTGTTCTGCCGCAGTCTCCGCTTCGGTGAAACGTGTAAGTTCATCCAGCGCTTTTGTAGCTTGCTCTTTTGCCACACTGTCGCCGCTTCCATTTATAATTTCTTGATAAGATTCCATCGTCGCACTACGCGATTTGTCGCGTTCTGTTCTCGCATTTGCGAAATAGTTTCCATCTGCGGGTGTTTTGTTATTTTTTGCTCCATCCGCCGTTTTCGCATTGGTTGGAACCGCTTCTGCCTCTTCGCTATTTGTCACCATTTTGGCTTCGCCCAGCTTTTTGGTCGCTTCCTGATACATCACTGAAATACCGGGGTCTTCTGTTTCCTCTCCCAAAAAATAGTTGAGGTATCCTGCAACTCCAATGAGTAGCATCAAAGACATTGCAAGCACCTGACGTTTGTGAAGTACAAACATTTTATTTTTCTTTGGAGTCTTTTCCGTTTTTCTCATCGCTTTTGTATGTTTTCTTTTTAATCTCATACCGATTCCTCCATTTATTTTTTCTCAAGCACCTCCACACGATGCGCCTTTACGCCTGTCACCGCACGAACAGCACTAATAATTTGCATCTTTAAAAGCGGCTCATCTGCCCCTTTTGCAACAACCAAAACACCTGAAATTTTGGGTGTTTCCTTTTTGATAACGAGCGGCGATTCTCCACCACCGGCATCGTTTTTTAACACATAGTTATCCGAAAATTCTTTGGCACTTTTCCCTTCATCTTCTGCACACTGTCCATTTTTTGCATAAATCGCCTCCCCGTAATTTTCAAACGCGATAAAAACTTCCACATCTCCAACGCCTTTTGCTTTTGACAAAATGCGTTTTAGATTACGCTCGGTTTCTTCTCGGTATGTTTCATAGTTGTCCGTGTCTTGTGGCGTTTCTTTTTTCGTCTTCGTTCCTGCGGGAAAAAGGAGAAGAAACACCCCGATTATAAGTATGATAAGCGCAGGCTTTGTATGCATAATTTGTCCCAGAATTTTCTTTACATCTTCTCGTTTCATACACCCTCCCGAATCAATGTTTCCTCGATTCCCAAAATCCTCGCAATTTCTTTTTTTATCGTCTCGGTATACGGCTGAACTTCTACACCGGAAACACCCAAAACATTCCCCGCTTCATCCGTTTTTGCAAAAACCGTGACGGTTACGCTTTCTCCTTTTTTTAAAAGTTCCTTTTCAATACGCTCCTTGAGTGTTTCACAAAAAGCATCCTGCTGAAAATCTGCACGCATCATCTCCAGCTGCTCCGTTTCAAAAGAAAATAACTGCTCTGTATCCACACCGCGGAGTTTGAAAACAGGAGATAAAATCAGAAGAATTACTAATATTCGCGCACAGAATAATACGTTTTTCCCTGCGCCTTCTTTCGGCAAAAAGCCACTTAAAAGGGCGATGCAAAGAAGTGCCGTTATCGTTTCTTTGAAATATGTGTTCATGCAACACCACCTGCCTTTAAAAGCATAAAAATTCCAAACAAAAACATCACGCCCACTGAAAGCAGAATACAAGTCGGATCGTAGCCA
>JAZRET010000018.1:0-5436 GCA_045660945.1 Congzhengia sp. | reverse complement strand
GATTTTTTGAAAGAAAAACATTCCGAAAATAAAAATATCGAGGCAAAAATTCGCCAGCAGTTGCAATTTTTACGCGACAAAGGATTTATAGAATTTATCGGACGCGGAAAATATAGGAAGTTGATTTGAATGAAAAAATTTTGTGTTGTGATTGAAGAAACAATTTCTGAAGAATTTGAAATTGACGCAGAGACAAAAGAAGATGCCATTTCAAAAGCGATTGAAAAATATAAATCCGGCGAATTTATTTTAAGTCCTGGCAATCTTGAAAGCAAAAAAATTTCTATAGATAATGATGAATGGATTGAATTTTGAAATGGCAGAAAAAATCGTGGCGGTCATCAAATGGAAAATTTAGTTGAAAGTTTTTTGAAAAAATCTGCAGTCGAATATTACAAAGAAATGTATTTGAATGAAGTTGAAGAAAAATTTAAAATTGATTTATCGGCAATTTCAGCGAATGACACGACGACAAAAAGATTTGATTTTGTAGTTAGAAGTTCTGAAAAAATTTTTGGAATTGAAACGAATTTTTATACTGCAGGCGGTTCAAAGTTGAATGAAACTGCGAGAAGTTATAAAATGATAGCTGAAGAATCTAAGCAGATAAAAAATTTTAAATTTATTTGGATAACTGACGGCGAAGGTTGGAAAAGTGCGAAAAGAAATTTGAAAGAAACTTTTTTGGTCTTGGAAAATTTGTACAACATAAAAGATTTGGAAAATGGAGTTTTTGAAAAGATTTTTGCAGGAAAATAAATTTTTGCGTTGAAATGAATAAAAAATTTTTGCGGAGGTGTGAGATGTCAGAATTGCGAGCAGAGGCAGTAAATTTAATGCAAATAATTCCTGAAGAATATCTGCTGAATATAATTCAATACGCAAAAAAATTTATAAAACCTGAAATCACGAGTGAAAAAGCATTGCAAGCATTTTACAAGTTGCGAGCCGAAGCAAAAGAAAACGGACTTCAAGAAATGACATTGGACGAAATAAACGCAGAAATTAGAGCCGCACGCGAGGAAAAATTATGAAAATTTTTGCGGTGATTGATACAAATATTTTGGTTTCTGCGTTGTTGTCTCCGAAAAATGACAGTGCAACGGTTCAAGTTATCGAAAATGTTTTGCAGAAAAAAATAATTCCTGTGTACAGCGAAGAAATTTTTGCAGAATATCAGAATGTTTTGCACAGGAAAAAATTTAATTTTTCAGCAGAAATTGTTGATTATATGCTGTAAGCGATAAAAACTTTTGGAATTTTGGTAAATCCTGCCGAAACTGAAATAATTTTGCCTGATATGAAAGATGTGCCGTTTTACAAAATAATTTTGGAAAATGCGGATTATTATTTGGTGACAGGAAATATCAAACATTTTCCGAAAATTGACAGAGTTATAACGGCTCGCGAAATGATAAATTTGCTTGAAAATTAAATCGGAGGTGAGAATATGTACGAATACGCGGAAGATGTAATTTCGACGATGAAAGTCAGCGTAAATAAAAATCGCGACGGAAATATTCAGCAGGAAGGCGAAATGGTCGCAGGAGTTGAAAATTTTACATTTAAAGGCTTTGCGAGTTCGATAACTGCGGCTGAAACCGTGAACGATGAAAATTCTCCGGCATTGCATAATGGCGTTGCAGGTTTAATTTGGCTTTTCAGCGGAACGGACGAAAATTTTGATCCGTTGAGTGTGGTGAAAACTACGAAGGAGGCGATAGAAGATGAGTAGCTCAACATTGAGCGTAAATTTTGCGTTTGCGGACGCGAGTTACAGAACGTATTCGATGGGAACATTCGCGGTAAATTCTGCAGCGGTATTGCAGTTTAAAAATCGTTTGCGGACGTTTAATTCGGTTGATGAAACTTCGCAGAAAAAATTTACAAATTTGGCGGAAGTTTTGAAGTCGGACAACGGCGCGAATTTGACGGGAATTAAATCTGCGAGCATTACGACGAGCCAAACGACGCGAATTTATGACGCGGCAACTTATACGCCGTAAAAAATTTTTGAGGTGATTTTATGGCGACTATCAGAAATGAAACTTACTCGCTGATTGAAAAAATTCCTGATGATTATATTTATTGGCTTAATGAATTGATAAAAAAATTTATTGCCGACAAAGAAATTGAAAATGAAGATGAAAAATTGGCACGTTGGCAGGCTGATCCCGATAAATATGAAAATGAAATCAATGAATTTATAACCGGCGGAATTAAAGCGTCAAGGTATGAAAAAAATAATGCGAATTTTAATTGACACAAATATTTTAATATCCGGATTATTTTTTGGCGGAATGCCGAAAAAACTTTTGGCTGAACTTGATGAAAAATTTAATATTTGCGTGAATGAAAAAATTTTGTCTGAATATATTAAGCGGCGATAATGATTTATTGACGATAAAAAATTTTTTTGGAATTGAAATTATGACTGCAAGAGAATTTTACGAAAAAATTTTGAGGTGATTTTATGAGCGTGAAACTTCAAATAAATATGTTGGACACGAATAACAACGCGATTAAAGAAAATATCGGTTATGTAAATCCTTCTGCGACAGACGCGCAACTTTATGAACTTGCGACGAAATTTTGCAATTTGACGACAAATTCTTTTGTGAGCGTCGATAAAATTGTTACGACTGCTCTTGAAAGTGGTGATGACAATGGCTGACACGCGGAAAGAAACTTACGTTTTGAAAATTAAACTCGGATTTGCGGACGGCGACACTCGCACGATAAATTTGGACAATCCGAGAAATGATTTGACAGCGGCGGAAATTCATCAAGTTTCTGAGTTTATCAAAAATAATAATTTGTTGCTTGGCGATAAGTATGGCGCAGATTCTGCGGGAATTTTGTACGCGGATATTGTTGAAAGCACGAAAATTACGTTGGATATTTAAAAAAAATTTTTTAATCTGTCAGAAATGGCAGATTTTTTTAATGAAGGTTGATAAAATGAAGTGTAAATTTTGCGGAAAAGAATTTGTTTCAAAAAAGAAAAATTCAAAATGTTGTTCAAAAAGTTGTTCAATGAAGCGACGAAATCAGAATCAAACAGGTCATCACGAATATTTTGACAAATGCGGTTAAGTACACCGAAAAAGGCAGCGTGACATTAAAAATTGAATTTTTTGCGGCTGACGACGAAAAAATTTCTCTAAAAATTTCTGTGATTGATACGGGAATCGGGATTAAGCCGGAAGATATGAAAAAATTATTCAGTGCGTTTGAGCGGATTGAGGAAAAAAGAAATCGCGCGATTGAAGGCACGGGCTTGGGAATGAATATTACGCAAAAACTTTTGGCGATGATGGACAGCAAATTGGAAGTTTCGAGCGTTTACGGCGAAGGTTCAAATTTTTCTTTTGAAATTTTGCAAAAAGTTGTGAATCGTGAGCCGATTGGAGATTTTCAAGAAAATTATCGTCAATCGCTTACGCAACGCAAAAAATATCAAAAAACTTTTACCGCGCCCGATGCAAAAATTTTAGTCGTTGATGATACGCAGATGAATTTAACTGTAGTGAAGGGACTTTTGAAACAAACGAAAATTCAAATTGAAACTTGCGACAACGGCTGCGAATGTTTAAACTTGGTGACGAAAAAAATTTACGATATAATTTTTCTTGACCACAAAATGCCCGGAATTGACGGGATAGAAACTTTGCAAGAAATGAAAAAACTTGCGAACAATTTGAACGAAAAAACGCCGATAATTTCATTGACCGCGAATGCAATTTCAGGCGCGAGAGAGCAATATATTTCAGCAGGTTTCCAAGATTATCTGACAAAGCCGATTGACAGCTCACAACTCGAAAAATTATTGTTGGAATATTTGCCGAGTGAAAAAATTTTTTCAGCTGATGAAAATAATATTGAGGAAAAAACTGAAGAAAAAATTTTTCCCGATTGGCTGAAAAAAATTGACGGCTTGAATGTTGATGAAGGGATAAAACATTGCGGCGGATTTGAAGAATTTATGGCGGCGTTGAAAGTTTTTGCAAATTCTATTGCGAGCAGTTCTGAAGAAATTCAAAATTTTTATGACGCGGAAAACTGGAAAAATTACACTACAAAAGTACATGCATTGAAAAGTTCTGCGCGAGTTATCGGAGCAAATAATTTGTCTGAGCTGGCGAAAAATCTTGAAGATGCCGGCAATGCGAATAATATTTCTGAGATAAAAAATAAAACTTCGACGTTGTTGAAAATTTACAGAGATTTTTCTGAAAAACTTTCGCCTTTAATCGAAGTCGAGGAAGATAATTCTGACAAGCCGTTAATTTCTGATGAAGAACTTGCTGAGGCATTTGAAGCGATGAAAGAAATTTCGGCGAGTTTTGATTATGACAGTTTGCAATTTGTTTTGAAGTCGCTTGAAGAATATCGTTTGCCGGAAAAAGAAATTGAGCGATACAAAAAAATTAAAAATTTTGCGGCAAAACTTGATTGGGAGTCGATTATTTCCACTCTGAACGAAAAATAATTTTTCTCAAAAAAATAATCCCGGCAGAAGTCGGGAAATTTTTTTTCATTTTTGTTTCAGTCGCTATGTCTTTTTCAAGCATCCTTTTTTTTGTAGTTTCACTCAATATTACTTCAACCTTTCCAAAAGAAATGCGCGGGAATTTTGAAAGGCGCAATGACTTTACGCAAATTTTTTTTCAGTTCATCGGCGTTGAATTTGTTTTCATCATTCAGCGTAATGCATGCTTCCACGCTTCGTTCAATTTTTTTACGATTTCAATAAAAAATTCCTCCTGTTTTAAAAAAAAATTTGTCCCGATCACAAATTCATGATTGGGACAAATTTTATCATTTCACTGTCTCGACAGAATTTTACTTATTACTTTTAAGAATTTTTCTTATTGCCTTTAAACTTGGCGGTAATCCAAACCACAATGCAATACATTACGGGAATAAGGAAGATCCCCAAAGTTGTAGCGAAAAACATTCCGCCAACTACTGCAGTTCCCATGCCGTTTCTTGCCGCCGAACCTGCGCCGCTTGCCATTGCCAACGGTAAGCAACCTATTATGAAAGCCAACGAAGTCATGATGATAGGTCTTAATCTCAAACCCGCCGCCTCAATGGTGGCCTTCACCGGCTCCATGCCTGCGTCAACTCGCGCCTTTGCAAACTCTACAATCAGAATCGCATTCTTTGCCGCCAATCCCATGAGCATGATAACGCCGATTTGTACATAAACGCTGTTCTGAAGTCCCATGTTTCCTTCCAGTATCAACAAGCTGAACAGAGCAAAGAACGCTCCGAAAATTCCCGTCGGCACTGTCAGAAGTACAGAAAATGGAACGCTCCAACTTTCATAAAGAGCCGCAAGACAGAGGAAAACAAAGATAAGCGAAAGGGTCAAAACTTTACCTGTAGTACCGGCGGACTTGCTTTCCTCACGAGTTTGCCCGGACCATT
>JAZRET010000017.1:0-3231 GCA_045660945.1 Congzhengia sp. | reverse complement strand
TTACGGATGATAGCGGAAAAAAATATGTACTCGAAAAGTCCATCGGTGCAACAAAACGAAGCGACAAAGTAAAACTTTTATATGCAGATACTTGGGACATAGCGGGTGACGGCGAAAATGCCGGTGAACGCCTTTTTGGGTTGGGAAGAGAAGGCTTTTTAAAAACGCTTTATATGAAGAGTTTAGATCTTTCCGCAAGTGGCTCGGGAGAAATTTTAGAAAAACTTTCCAATATGGAAACGAGCGGCGATGAAGATGTGTCATATGATAAAATTAAATCTTCACTTGAAAAAGCACAAAATGCGCTGCGCTCCAAAACCGGAAAAGGCGGCTCTATATCAAAACTCGAAGCAGAACTTGAAACCTTAAAAATCGAAAAACAACAGTTCCTTTACCAAAGAGAACGCTTAAAAACAGAAGAAGAGGCACTAAGAGAACTCGAATCTGATGTTGAAAAACTGGAAGTTACGCGAAAGCAACTTGAAAAAGAATATGCACTCAGCGTTTCACACGAGGCGTTTTTATCTTATAAAAGAGAAGAAGAGGGAAGACGCACTCTGAAAGCACGATTGGAACAAGAAGAAAATGCGGTTTTAACACTAAAAGGAAAACTTGAAACGGTTGGAACAGAAGATAAGTCTCAAAAAGAAGAAGTTTTAAATCTTGCAAAAGAACTCGAGACGAAACTTTTGTTTTTAAAAAGCCGTCAGGAAGAATATGAAGACGACGCGCGCGCAGAAAAAGAGCGTCTCGAGCAGGAAGCGAAAAAAAAGAAAAACGCGAAATGGTGTATCTCTCTTGGTATCCTGTGCGTGTTGGTTCTAATTGGTGCCGCAACGATGGCGGTTTTAAAGCCCCTCGGAATTGTGCTAATAGTTTTAGGCGTTTTGGGTGCGGTTTCTTCCTATATAATATTAGGAAAAGAAAACACAACATCAGAGGCCGCATTAAAGAAAAACCGATACAAAGAAGAATATGAAACGTGTGAAAAAGAACTTTCTGCGCTTTTAAAAACCGCAGGGGCGGAAACGGTAAATGCTTTATATGCAGAGGTAGTCTCCGAGAAAAACGCGGAGAAAACAAAAACGGAGATTCTTTTAGAAATTGACACAAAACAAAAGCAGATAGCGGAACTAAAAGAAAGTCTTGAGAACTTAAAACCGCAGGAAGAAGTTTCTTTTGCGGAAGAAGAAATGAATTATATTGGTCCTGATGCTAAAACGATTCGCGCACGCATTGAATCACTTATGCAAAAGCAGGACACTTTAAAAACGCAGTATCACAACCTTTCGGTAACGCTTGCAAAAGAAACGAAAGAAGAACGAACAATTTCAAATATCGAGTCTGATATTTGCGCTGTAGAGGAAGAACTCATAAGACAAAACGCACAGTATGCGGCATTCATAAAAGCGGGAGAGTGGCTCCAAAAAGCACACGGCGAAATCAGAAGTAATTTTGCACCGCGCTTAAATAAAGAAACGGCAGAAATTTTCGCAGGACTTACGGACGGAAAATACAAAGAAGTCCGCGTCGGCGAAAACTTTTTGGTGAATTTCCAAAATGAGTCCGGCGAAATCATGGAAGCAGACTTTTTAAGCAGCGGAACGTATGATTTGTTGTATGTTGCGCTACGCTTAGCAATGCTCAAATCACTCTCGGGAGCGAGTCAACCGATGCTGATAGCAGATGATGCCTTTTTACAACTTGATGATACGCGCATAAAACGTGCGATTGCGTTTTTGGCGGATAGCAATACCTTCGGTCAGGTGTTATACTTTACCTGTCACCGTGAGGCGGCAAATCTCTTTCAGAGTGAAAAGATTCATCTGATTGACTTAAATCAGGAAGGCGCGTTTTTAAAAAGAGCGTAAAAACTTTTGGTTGCAATCAGGCAAGGAGTGTGTTATAATTGACACGTGTGAAATTTCGTTTTTTGAAAACTCCGCAAGTTTCAGATTATCTGTGTTTTGTTAGAACGGGCGTTGGTTGATGACGTCTTGTTGTGAGAATATATCAGACAAAGGGTGGTTAAATTATGGACGAAAACTTGACAAGTTCAACAACTAATTCTCTAGATAGTCTTGGTAACGATAGCAATGTCAGATTTTTTTGTGATGAATGTGGCAGTAAACTTATGCCAAGTGCAGTAAAATGTGATGCATGCGGAGCCGTTGTCTTAAATAAGCCCCAGAAAGATGTTGTTGAACATAAGGTGCACAAGACGTCGAAATCGTGGTTCAAGAAGAAATCAAGTAAGATTATATTGATTGCAATATTTGTGGTAGCGATTTTGCTACTGATAAGTTTTATCGTGAGCAAATTTCATATAAAAAAGCAGGATATAAATACCATACATGGCTGTCCGGAATTTTACGGATTAGAGTTTGATATGACAGTGGAAAAGGCTAGTGAAAATATTCCGTTAAAACACACAAGTGATGCTGGAACGGATGGAAGTTCTTGGTTTTCCGAAGTATACGGAGCTGTTGATTCCCGCCTTGTGCTTGAAGAAGACGAAAAATTTCGTTTGTACGGAAAAAAGGTTGACGATGTGCATATAGGGTTTGATGGATTGTATTTAGACTCTGTAATACTGGTGTTTTCAAAGGAGTATTCTTTGGAGGACGTTACATCATTATACACGAAAATATATGGTGAGTCGTCAGAAGAAGGTGAGGACTTTTCGACATGGAGCGGTAGTTATACTACAATAGATATTTTTAAGAGTGCCTTTAATGAAATTGTCGTTCGATACGACATTACTCCTCCTTTGAAATATCAAAGTTTTTCGTTTGACGGTTTAGAAGTTGATCCTTGCGGATTTTTGGATAAAAATTACATCTTTAGTAAAAAACCAACATATTATACAACTGGATTAACCGAAGAAGAGGATTATAGCAAAAAGGAATACTCTCCGGAAGGCTTTGCAGGGTTTACGGAATATATTTTCTATCCGAGTTTTACATATATGGGTGTGGAAAAAGGATCCACGGCGATTTCGTTTACAGTTGATGCAAA
This sequence comes from Congzhengia sp., assembly GCA_045660945.1. GTDB lineage: Bacteria > Bacillota > Clostridia > UBA1381 > UBA9506 > Congzhengia. The sequence continues at coordinate 213 of JAZRET010000017.1, read as the reverse complement.
GGAAGAAACTATAAATACAGCAAGTTATCTGTTTTTGTTGAGTGAAGAAAATGTATTTGATAGAGTAATGTATGCTTACTCAAAGTTGTCTGAAAAATATGGCAGGGAAAGAGAAACTACATACATTTCTACGTCCTATCAAAAAACAAGCATTGAACAAATGCAAGCATATCTTCAAGAAGGGAAGGAAGGAATGTATCGTATTCAGTGGGA
>JAZRET010000016.1:0-2685 GCA_045660945.1 Congzhengia sp. | reverse complement strand
CAATGTCCGTACCCGGAGAAACAGTGTTGCTTTCATTCAGTTCTTCCGTAGAATTCGGTTTACCGGACGGTCTTGATGAATCATCATCATCGTCATCATCTGACGGAACGCCCGCACCAGAATGAGACGAGCAATATTTCGTGGGTTGTGTTCCCTCTTTAAAGTATTCTACGCGAGTTGTGCCGCAAATACCGGACGCTACACGACCCGTGAGCTGACACACATTTCGTTTCACCAAACCTTCCGGTTCCGGAATTGTTTTTATGGTCTCTCCCTCATGAATTTCCAGCATAACCGTTCGCCAGATTCTGGTACAAAGATTACTTCCACCCATAGGTTTCGGAATTTCATGTCCCATCCAGACACCGCCGACATAATTCGGGGTAAATCCCATAAACCAACGGTCTTTATTAGAGTTGGTTGTTCCGGTTTTACCACCGGCATAAATCTTTCCTAATGATGCGCTTGTACCGGTACCGTTTTTAATAACACCCGTGAGCATATTCTGCATGATATAAGCAGACTGCGCGCTCATTGCACGTTTATTCTGAATTTTGTTTTCTAAAACCACTCTGCCGTTTGCATCAATTACTTTGCTATACGTTTTCGGTTTATTATACTGCCCTGCATTTACAAACACTGCATATGCCGCCGTCATTTCCTCAACTGTTACACCATCGGTCACACCACCTAGGGCAAGCGATAGAGATTTATCACTGATTAGCTTTCCGTTTCTGGTTTCTCCTGCAACCAATGTGCTGATGCCTAAGTTGTTGGTTAAAAAGTCAAAGGATTTCTCCGGCGTGAGTTCTTGCATAATTTTAACCGCAGGAATGTTCTGAGACATTTCCATAAATCTTCTTGCCGTCATTCTTCCTTTGTAACCACCACCCGAGTTCTTCGGGGACCAGTTGCCGATTGTGAGTTTTTTATCGTTTACAACCGTTGCCGGTGTGATGACATTATATTCAATTGCCGGACCGTAAACTGCCAAAGGTTTAATAGATGATCCGGGCTGACGCTTAGCCTGAGTTGCCATATTAAATCCACGATTTACGTCTTTTTCACCAACGCCGCCCGCCATTCCTTTGACATGACCGGTGTAAGGATCTATTACAATCATTGCAGACTGCACACCGTTCGGGAAATTGCTCTTGTCTTTATAAACCTTATCAATCGCATTTTGAACCTTCGGGTCCATTGTAGAATAAATCTTAAAGCCACCGGTATAGAGTCTGTTTGTAGCTTCGCCTTCTGTTAAACCTTCTTTTTCCATAAGGTCTTCTACGACATCTTCAATGACTGCATCTACAAAATAACTTTGAATATGTTTTTCTTTTTCGGTCTTTACCGTTCCTATTTTTACGTTGATTTCGCGGTTTCTTGCTTCGTCGCATTCCTTTTGGGAAATGAAGCCGAGTTTCGCCATTTTGCCTAATACAACTTCCTGACGCTCTTTGTTATTTTCGTAATTTGTTGCAGGGTTATATGTGGTTGGTGCCTTTACAACACCTGCTAAAGATGCGCATTCATCAAGCGTTAAATCTTTTACGTCTTTACTGAAATAGTAGTTTGCCGCTGTTTGAACACCGTGACAACCTGCACCGAAATAAATGGTGTTCATATACATTTCAATAATCTGGTCTTTACTCATTTTACGCTCTAAGTTAAGTGCGCGAACAATTTCCTGAATCTTTCTGGTAACAGAACGATCGTCATCTCCGGTAATGTTTTTAATGAGCTGCTGTGTGATGGTGGAACCGCCATAGGAATCTTTTCCCCGTGCCCACTGCAAGAACGCACCAAAAGTACGCTTTAAGTCCACGCCTCTGTGATCATAGAAGCGCTCGTCTTCGATTGCAACAAATGCATGAACCAAATCTTCCGGGACTTTATCAATGTCAACCCAAACGCGGTTTTCATTTCTGTGCAAACGTTCCATCTCTCTGACGTCACCGGTTTCCGGATCCACATAGTAGATAATGGATGTAAAGTCTAAATTATATTCTTCTGCAATGAGATCCATGGAATTATCAATAAAGCCGACCACGGCCCCTGCAATTACAGACACAATTAACGCGATTAAAATCAGCAACGCCAAAAGAATTCTTCCGAACACTTTGCGCGCGCCCAATTTCTTTTTCTTCTTTGATTTTGGCTTTGGAGCTTCTCCGTGTTTACGAGTTTTTGTGTATGTAGTTTTTTTCAAGTTCCTTCACTCCTATGTCATAGTTACTTTCATTTATATCATCTTTATTATCTATATTTTAGCTTAAACTTATTACAAAACTATTACGCAAGCGTTAATATGCTATGAAAATGCTTTGTTTTTTTAATTTTCTAAAGAAATCTAAGTATAATCCGCATGATTACGGCAAAAAATAACAAAAAAACAAAGCTATACGGAGGAAGAATATGCAACAGGAATATAAAGTTACAAGAGGAAAACAAGCGTTAAAAGTTTTGTTGGCAATTTTTTCTTTTCTCGCCTTATGTGCATTATGCGCTACCGCAGGATATTATTTTGCGCGTGCAAAAAGTCCGCTAAAAAATGAAAATCAGGAAGAAAAGTCTTTACACGAGCAAAACACAGGATCAGAAAACAATACTCCATTTCACCTGCCGACACTGCACACGGAAGAAAACATTTCTGTCTCCCCTTCATCTTTAGCACAACCTGAAATC
>JAZRET010000015.1:0-2512 GCA_045660945.1 Congzhengia sp. | reverse complement strand
GTTCAATATATTCGTCCGTTTCAGGAACATAAACAGATATCCATTATTTCTGACGATCAGACTATCAATATTTCAAACGATGATATAGTAGGTGAAGAATTTGAACTGACAGAATCTTTATGCTCGGAAGATAATCTGCGTTTTGGATCGGTAGAATCAAGCTGCATCCGGTTTCGAGTAAAGAATACATTTCCCAAAATGATGAAAAAGTGGCTGACAGTCACTATTACGCCGCACGGCGCAGAAGAACCTTTTACTATCGGCAGATATTATGTGCGCAAGGAAAAACCATCATCTGACAGAAGCACAAAGGAAATCACGGCTTATGACGGTATGTATTCTATTTTACAGAACACTTATCTTACATGGTATAAGAGTGCTTTTAATAGTGCCAGACAGACAACAGTAAAAGATTTTAGAGATGCATTTTTTACAAGGTTAGCACAAACACATCGTTGGATATCTCAGGAAATAGTAAATTTGCCAAACGATGATGTTGTGTTTAAGCGCGTAAAGAAATTAAACAGACGTGATCTTAGTGGTCAGAATATCTTTAGGGCGATATGTGAAATCAACGGCGTATGCGGTAGACTTGGAAGGGATAATGTATTCCATTATTACGGATTTGATAATACGCAAAATCCTCATGTATTAACAAAAACACTTACGATTTCTTCTGATTATGAAGATTATACAACAACAACAATCGACAGAATTGAATTTCGTAGCGAAAAAGGTACAATATATGCACAGGCGGGTTCTGACTCTGATAATGCTAATAATACATATGTTGTCGAAAACAATTTCCTTATTCGGGGGATTGCAAAAGAAACCGCTATGCTCGCTGCCGATATGATGCTTTTTGCTGTTGATAAAACAGGATTTACACCGATTGACGCAGAATTTAAGGGAAATCCGTGTTACGAAGTCGGTGATCTCATTCAGTTTACGGCAAACGGAAACAATATCAAATCATTTATTCTTCAAAGACGGATGAAGGGTATTCAGTCGTTGCACGATTTTTATGAATCGCAAGGCAAAAAAGAATATCCTACTGTATCGACAACAACAACGGCAAAAATCAAAACTGTCAATGACAAGATAGGTGCGCTTGATGCGAGTGATTACTCATTCGCAAGTAATCTTGACGGTGATATGAGTAATATTGGGTATAGCGATAGCGATGCAGAAAGCGTAAATTTGCAAAACGTTGATCCTGAATATGAAGGAAAGCGTACAATGCATTATTGGGCTTATAACGGAAACCTTACTGATCCGTACTGGACTACTTGGCGCGGCATTATCAAAAGCGACAATATGCCGTTTGTAGTTGTTACAACACCGCGTTACATTTCCGGTCAGCAAAGGTCTGTTGAAGTAGCCGGAAAAACAAGGAAAGATACGGCTGTATATCTGATAGGTAGAATAGTAGGATATGCCGGAAGTACGTTGTCACAATATCCATTAGAACAGGAATATAAATATGTTTCAGGACTTGTTGGAGGACAGGAATTTTCTTTCGGCAATAAATGGAATAATATGTATAACATAGGTGTTACTTCTAAAGAGTATTGGTATGTTGGGTCTGTTGGTGGAACGCGGGTAACAGGTTTAATTGATGAAGATATTCCGGCAGATTATGAGTATGATTCCATTAACGACATAGTTGCCGCAATAAATAACGGCGATATAGTTGTAGATGATAATAGTCCTTCCGACTATAAGATGAACTTGCCCACACAAACAAGCGCGAACGCAATCAACAAAGTTCTTTCCGAAATCAATACTGTTCTTTCGGCAAATCAATCAAACAATACAAATACAAGGTCGCTTAGAAGTTCTGCGTCGGTAAGTGATAGTGATGATGAGGGAGATTTTATTGTCGGCACAAATCTGATGAATGACAACAACATCAGTAAAATTGCCGAAACGATTAAAAAGATTGCAACTACGCTTAGGGGAAATGTAAATAACGTCGTAGAATCATCTGATAATCAATCAAGAACGATTGTCGCTGAATTGATGAGTGGTGCTACAAGGAAGATAGCAAACATTCCTACACTTATCGCCACAATTTTAGAACCGGCAGAGTACACAGGAGTAGTTTACAACAGTTCTTTGCTTTTCAACCTCGGCACAAATTCGGAAATTGAAATTTCTGAAAACACGAACGGAGAGCATGATTGGTATTTTGGCGAAGATGGTTTCTCTTTTGATAACCTTGGTTGGTGGTTTTATACCAACGGCAACAGGGATTCATCGCTACACGAAAATCAATACTGTACATTTAAGATTGTAGGATTGACACAAGGAAGCGTACAGACATTTACTTTATCCGAGTATGTGCAGCCTTATTCTTGTGAACGCACATTTTTGATATGGTCTTATAACCATACAGGACTTGGGTATGAAGTGCATCGTGTCAAAATAAAATGTAGTGTTCCTTTTGTTGTAAGTTGTTTTAAGTATAGCAACGATTCGTATACGTTTTCTTATAACGGACAGACTTATA
>JAZRET010000014.1:0-11366 GCA_045660945.1 Congzhengia sp. | reverse complement strand
CGTTCTCTTTCTTCTTCGGGCATAAAACTTTCTTTTAAAACGAACAGCAAAAGCCTTACCCTCTCAGTTGATGTCTCTCCCGGCTCTTCCAGAAAGTATTTTTCCTTTGATGTATTTTCCGGAGAAACCTGTATCGGACATCTCGATAATTTTAACGAGGAAGAAATGCCGCAAAAATATATCGAAACCGCTTGGCCTTTTGAAAAGACAACGAAAACATTTTCTCTTGAAGGCGGCATAAAAGATATTACAATTTATTTTCCCTGGTCTGTTAATACGAAACTTTGTGAGCTCTCTTTAGATGATGACGCAACGCTTGTTCCTATTAAGCGTGAAAAAACACTTCTTGCTTTCGGTGATTCTATCACACAAGGGTATGATGCTCTCCGCCCCTCTAACACTTATGTTGCAAGACTCGCGCGTGCTTTAAACGCGGACGAAATCGACAAAGGAATCGGTGGTGAAACGTTTTTCCCGGAACTTGCAAAAGCAAAAGATCCTGTTACCCCGGATATTATCACCGTTGCTTACGGCACAAATGACTGGAGTTTATTAGACAAAGAAACTTACGAGAAAAATTGCGCCTTGTTTTTTGAAAACTTAAGAAACACATATAAAGACGCAAAAATTTTCGCAATTACCCCCATCTGGAGAACAGATGTTTCAGAGGTTACAAAACTCGGTGCTTTCCCGGAACTTGCAGAAGTGATTTTTGCACAAGCTCAAAAATTTAACATTCACGTAGTTTCGGGACTTGAAATGGTTCCGCACGACAAAAACTACTTTGCGGACCTTTTTGTGCACCCCAATGACACAGGTTTTGAACATTTTTATAAAAACTTATATCAAGAAATAATAAAGAAAGGTGATTTTTAAATGAAAACAATTGAAAAAGGCTACATTCCGGCTTTAGGTACTCCCCTCGATAAAGAAGGCAACTTCTTACCGGAAAGTTACAAAAAACAAATTGAAGATCAGATTAATGCAGGCGCATCTGCAATTCTGTGTATGGGTACAATGGGTATTCAGCCCTATATCAGACTCGATGTGTTCCCTAAAATTGTTGAAACAGCAGTAGAAGCAGTAGCAGGAAGAGTTCCGCTTTTAGTTGGCGCCGGTGACACCTCCATTGCCCGCATCAAATCTAAAATTGATTCTATCGCACACTTAGATTTTTACGGTTTGGTATTTACACCTTCTTTCTACGAAGCATGTACCGATGCAGAAGTTGTAAACTTCTATAAGAAAATCTCTGCCTTAACAGACAAAAACATTTTCCTCTATGACCATCCGTGGAGCACACAGGCAAAAATTAAATACGGCATGGTAAAAGAACTTCTTGCCGCTATGCCGAACTTAAAAGGTATGAAAACCGGCGACATTGTTCTTTGCAAACAACTCTTAAAAGACCCTGAAGTGGAAGAAAAGAATTTTGAAATTGTTTTCTCCGGTCTTGATATTTTTGATGTTGGCTATAAATATGGTTTAACAAGATGCTTAGACGGTATGCCCGCTTGTACACCGTATAACACCGGAAAACTGTTTGAAGCACTTGCAAATGATGACTATGAAGCAGCACACAAATACTTGAAAAATGTTTTAGACCTTCGCGATCTCTTTGTTGTAAATGATTTATGGCCGTCCTTTACCGCTTCTATGAATATGCTCGGCTATGAAGGCGAATTCGGCCCTGACTATTGCTTGGATATCACAAAAGAAGCATACGAAAACGTACTCGCTGAAATGAAGAGAATCGGCGAAATCTAATAAAGGAGTGTTTTTACGTGATTTCTTGCACAGAATTTATTCCTGCATACAGCGAACTTTTTACATATCTTGAAAACAAGGTTGACCGTAAAGAAGTTGATGCGTTTTGGGAATATTTATTTAAACCCACAGGAGACGGTATTCCTTTGATTAACCACTTAAAAGAAGAAGGCATCCGCGGATGCTACTCCTACTGGGCAGGTTCTTTAAACGAAGAAGCCGCAGACTTTACGATGTACTTAAACGAAAAACAAGGCTGGTACATGGAAGAAATGCATCACTGTCCTTCCAAGGGAAGACTTCTCAAGTTAAAGGATGAAATCGGTATCACGCCTTATCACGATTACTGTCTGCACTGCGACCATTATCGCGCCGCAGTAGAAAAGGCAGGATTTAAGTATATCTTCAACTTTAACGGCATTGATAAAGCATCGTGTTCTTTATTTATCTATGACCCCAGAATTTTTGACGGTCGCATTATCGTAGATGAGGATACGATTATCATGGACAGAAAAGCCGCAGACAACGAATATTTCCATCGCGATTTCCACAGCAGTATGAACATGGGAATTGAGTACGTTGGCGAGAAATTCGGTATCGACGGTGTTCGTGAATATCTTACTATGTACACAGAAGATGTGTATAAAAACGTGATTTCCGATGCAAAAGAAAACGGTCTTGCCGCAATTGAGAAAAAAATTCTTGACACCTATGAAAAAGAAAAATCGCTTGATTTGTTAAAAATGGAACGTACCGATGACAAGCTCATCGTGAACGTTGCAAAGTGTCCTGCAATCGAACATCTTAAAAACACCGGTAGAACCGTTTCAAAATGGTATCGCTATACGACAGAAATCGTAATGGAAGTTTTAGCTGAAAAATCAGGTCTTACCTTCCATATGGATTCTTATGACGAAGAAACCGGTGCCGCAAGTTATACGTTTGAAGCAAAATAAAAAGCAAAAATGAAAAGGCTGTTTCAATTTTTTTGAAACAGCCTTCTTTTTATTTATCTAACGCTTCGTGCGATTTTGTTACGACTTCTTCTGCAGTATCTTCCGTAATCACGGTTTTGCCGCCTTTTTTCAGGTAAATTAAATACTCAATGTTCCCTTCCGGACCCTTTATCGGCGAAAAGTCAAGTCCCAAAACCGAGAACCCTTGCTCGATACAAAAGTCATAAATCGTTTTTACAACCTCTACATGTGTGGACTGTTCTCTCACAACGCCTTTTTTACCCACTTTTTCCTTGCCTGCTTCAAATTGTGGCTTGATGAGGGCAACTACTTCACCACCGTCTTTTAAAAGGTCATACGCCACAGGAAGCACCAATTTTAGCGAGATAAACGCAACATCAACCGACGCAAAATCAAGCGCCTCACCGATATGCTCCATGGTAACGTGTCTTATGTTGGTTCTCTCCATATTCACTACGCGTTCATCACAACGCAATTTCCATGCAAGTTGTCCATATCCCACATCAACGGAAAATACCTTTTTCGCGCCGTTTTGCAGCATACAATCCGTAAACCCACCAGTTGAAGCCCCGATGTCCATGCAGACCTTTTCTTCTAATTGAACGGAAAATTCCTGCATCGCTTTTTCGAGTTTCAATCCGCCGCGGCTTACATACTTTAGTTCTCCTCCGCGCACTTCAACGCTCTGCGTTTCTTTTACAACCGTTCCTGCTTTATCGCACTTTTGATTGTCGACAAACACAACTCCTGCCATAATAAGCGCTTTTGCTTTTTCGCGGCTTGGAGCAAGTCCTTTTTCTGTTAAATAAACATCTAATCTAATCTTTTCTGTCAACGTTTTCCCGCCTTTTTTACATAATCACATACTGTATTTAATCCGCAAACATCACACTGCGGCCTTCTTGCAATACAAATATTTCTTCCGTGTTCCACAAGTTGATGGCAAAATAAAGCGCCATATTCCGGTTCCACGATCTTTCTTAAATCCGCCTCAATTTTTGTGGGATCGGTGTTTTTGGTTAAGCCAAGTAAGCCCGTTATGCGCTTACAATGCGTATCCACCACGATACAAGGCTTTCCGAATACATCGCCGAGCATAAGGTTCGCAATTTTTCTGCCAACACCGGGGAGAGACAAAAGTTCTTCCATCGTATCTGGCACTTCTCCATCAAAACTTTCTAAAAGCGCCTGCGCACACGCCACAATATTTTTTGCCTTGTTTCTGAAAAATCCCGTAGAACGCACTAAGTTTTCTACATCCTTTACATCAGCCTTTGCAAACGCTTCGATGCTCGGATATTTCTGAAAAAGTGCCGGCGTTACTAAATTTACACGGGCGTCTGTGCACTGCGCCGCCAGTATCGCCGCAACCATCAGTTCAAACGGATTTTTATAATCTAAAGTACACGGCGTATCTCCATAAGTTTCACATAAATATTCTTTTATAATCTTCAGTTTTTCTTTTTTCTTCATTTTGTTATTCTCCAAAAACGGACCTGTATTCATAGGTAACATTCCCGCCATTTACCGTCACGAGTACGTATTTGATATAAGAGGGACTCGTTCCGTCTAACTTGATACTTGGGAAAACGCCTGCAGTATTTACATAGCGAACGCCGTTTGTAACCGTGTTTTGATTGACAAACCCACCGCCAAACACAAACACGTTTTTCCCTTCCTGCGCCGCCGACTCTACAATTTTATAAAAGGAAATGAGTTCTAACTCGTTTTTGGAAATATAATTTCTGTCTAAGAAGATAAAGACATTTTTGCCTGCACGGTTTACGTCATCTTGCAGTCGCATCCAGACAGTGCCATTTCCATTATAAATTGTTCCCCCAAGGTTTGGCAGCGTGATAAAAGAGCTTATGTCATCTCCAAAACAGTTGTAGTTTTTAGAAAATACATAATCACTTGTCACGCGCGAAATGATATCCTCATGAATATCCGCCCCTAAAAACACTTGGAATTTACTGTTATCCTTCATATGATAAAGTACAGAATTCATTAAGAATCTATCAAAAAGCACGGTTTCCTTTCGTGTATTTCCAAACACAGCAAAGCGATAAGCATCCTCTGCCTCTAATTCTGCCGATACATTTTTCACATCGGGAATCGTGATATTTTCAGGAATACCAATTTCTTCTGCACCATCGACTAAGGCACCCATATGCGCAGTGACATCTCCAAAGGTTGCCGTTATAACCGCAGCACCTTTTTCCTTTGCAACAAGGCGCTCCCCGTCAAAAATGACTACATCGTTTGATATGGAAACTTTAGCATCTTCTAAAGAAATCGTTGCCTTTTTCCCATCTTGATCTTTTCCAATTAAGACGGGAACATAGGCTTCTTCACTTTTCAGTTTCACCGTTTTTTCTTTAAAATTTATTTCTCTCGGAACTTCTAAAACCTGAATTTCCTTTTTGGCAGAAAACCCCTGATAATTTACTGTAATCACTGCTTTTCCTGAAGTTTTCGGTTTTAGTCTTCCGTTTAAAACAGTACCGTTTGTAGTGCGAAAAGTAACCTTAGAAACGTCTACTTGCTTTTCTCTTAAATATGTATCAAAGCCTGACACAGAAAGCGGCATCGAAGAATTTAAAAACACGGTGTTTTCACTTTCTATAGTAATTTTTGAAAGCGGTGCATCGCCTTTTAACGTAGAAACTACACCCAATGCGTTTGTTACTTTTCTCTCTGCGCCATCGGAAGGCGTATTTACGATAGTCTTTTCCCCTTTTTCATCCAGCACCATCGTAGTAGAGCCGCCACCGTCGAAGTTCAGTGCCGTATAACAACCAAGATCAACTAAGAGGTTTCCGAGTTCTGTCTGCGTCATGCCTTTTGCGTCTTCTCTTCTTCCGTCTACTGCAACAAGCGTAATCACAGTACCGCTTTTATCGAGTCCTACCGCGCTTCTTGGTTGTCTTCCGGAAATATTGTGCGAGAAAAATTCCGGAACTTTTCCTTCGTGCACCAAAACTGTACCGCCGCCAATCGCCGTTTCAATTAAATCTACGTTTGGTGTAGAGCGAACGTCTACTGAGATGGTATCCCCCACTTCTACATAGTCCAATAAAAACGTATTATAGTCCATATGGGAAGATAATACAAACCCACCATCAGGAATTATAATCGGTTCTGACTCTGTTACTTTTTCTAAAACTTTACCGTTTTTGTCAACGGAAACCTCAATGATTCCGCCAACAGAACCTACAGATTTTTCCGCCCAATCATCTGTATACATCACGATACCCGTTAAGTCATCATATTTATTTATGAGTTTTACTTTATCGGTCATCCCATTTGCAGAAATTGTGATGTCAAACGTAAACGCATTTAAGTGAAACCGCACATCGTCTTCTGTTTTGTAAAGTGTGTTCATTTTTTCTTCTACGGAGGCCGAAGATTTTAATTCACCATCTATGACTTCCACGCCGACCGCGCTTCCCCTGCCGCTTTCACCGCGTTTTGAGGCAAAAAAGTCACCGTTTACTGCAGCTAAAGCATCCGATGTTTTTGTCAGAACAGACGTTTTTTCTAAAAAACTTTCACCCTTTTCACTCGTTAAAACTTTTAGCGCCACGCCGGGTTTATTTAAATCTGCCTGTACCACGTAAACATCCTGAAATCCACTGTCTTCCAGGCGCTTTATGTGGCGATATGTAACGCCGTCCATGAGCGTTCTTTCCTCAACCACTTCGTGAAGATAGGCGCCGTTTACGAAACAGCACGAGGAAAAGATCAAAAGTATAGTGATTAAAATTGAAACAATTTTCTTGCTGGATTTCATTTTTTACTCCTTGGGAATCTCCCTTTTCCAACCACGAATTTCAGAGTTCGCAATTGCAGTAAATACACGCTGTTTGAGTCCGTGATTTTCTTTATCAAGCTTCTCTGTCAGTTCTTCAATATACTGCCGTTTTGTATGTTTATCTGCAGGGCACGTACTTGTCACTACAGGGATATTGTTTTCAAATGAAAACCGCTTGATATCTCGTTCTTCCACATAAATTAAAGGTCTTAAAACCGTAATTCCCATACGTTCTAAATAAGTCACGGGTGAAAAGCAATTGATTCTTCCCTCGTAAAACAAACTTAAAAAGTAGGTGTTTACCACATCATCAAAGTGATGACCATACACAATTTTAGAAATATCTCTGTTTTTCGCTGCGGTGCACATTGCGCCGCGACGAAGATTTGCACATAAAGAGCACGGATTTTCTTCTTTTCTATAATCAAAGACAATCTGTTTGATTTCGGACTTTTCGGTATAGTACGGTATTTCCCAGTCTTTACATAATTTTTCTATCGGCGAAAAATCCATATTTTCAAAGCCCATATCAATGGTAATTGCCTCCAGATAAAAAGGTTTTGGATAAAACATTTGAAGTCGTTTCATCGCAAGAAGCGCCGTGAGGGAGTCTTTTCCACCGGAAACGCCGACAGCAATCCGGTCGCCTGCTTCTATCATGTTGTAGTCTTCAATTGCACGTCGCATTCTGGATAAGATTCGTTTCATAGCGCTCTCCTTTTATCAGTATTCTGTATTTATTTTATCATATTTTCTTTCTTTCTTCAACCTTTTTTCTAAATTGGAAAAATATACACCATTACAAAAAAACCCTTCATAACTTCAAGCAGATAACTGCAAAAATACACAAAAAAAGAGGCTGTGCAAAAGCACAGCCGCCAAAAGTTATGTATTGATTCTTTTGAAAAAGGATTATTTAATACCAAGTTCTTTATACATAGCTTCCATTTCGTCGAAAAGGTCATTTGCTTCTTCTGTCATTCTCTTACCGCCACCGTTGTTCCAAGCGTCTTCGAATTCAGCATAAGCATCGATGCCAACTTCGCCTGTGATGATTTTGTTCATCAAAGACATCTGTTTGTTTGTTAAGTCTAAGAGATAGTCAATAGAAGAAGGAACAACGTCTCTCTTCATAAAGATACTAACTGCATTGTATTTCGGATCAACAAATTCTTTAGCATATTCGTTCCAAACTTTAGAATTGTATTTGTTGTTTACTTCTGCTGTCGGCGGAACCGGAGAGAAGAATGAAGGACCGGATAAATGACCTGCGATAACTTTTTCTTTTCTTACGTCAGCAGATGCATATTCATCAATGTAAGATACTGCAACAGATGATGTAGTACCTTCAGCGTCAACTTTAAAGTGTTCGGCTTCTTTACCAACACGTACTCCTACAGCGACTTCTTCATCAGCATGCATCGCGTTGAACATCTGGAGCATACGCGGAACTTTCTGTCCGTAACCTTCTGTGTTACCAAAAGATACAACGTGACACGCACGACCCCAAGCACGCATACCTGCGTCACCGTTCGGACCGGTCGGGAGCGTTGTTTTTACGATTTCTGCGCCCGGATTGTTTTCTTTTACAACTGTGGGAAGTGCTGTCGGATCGCTCATATCATAGAAACCGGACTGAGAAACATAACCAAGCTGACCGGATGTAAAGAGGTCTTTAATCGGAACGCCTGTGATAAAGTCAGGATGAACGATACCTTCAGAATACCATGTTGCTAATGTTTTAATTGCTTCTTTTGTTTCCGGAAGCAAACCGCCGTAGATGATTTTGCCATCTTTTTCTGTCCAGTCGAAAGGCATTACACCGTACGCGCCGAAGATTTCGGGGAAGTAGAGATGATAATGCTGTGCCTGGATGGAGATACCGAATGTATCTTTTTTGCCGTTGCCATCAGGGTCACCATTTGAGAACTGGTATAATGCTTCATGCATTTCATCTAATGTTTTCGGTGTATCAAGTTCAAATTTGTCGAGCCAGTCTTTTCTGTAAACAGCGATCTGGTTGTTGTCATGTGAATGGTTGAAGTTCGGAACACCCCAGTTTGCGCCGTCACGTCTTGAATAAATCCAAGCAGCCGGAACATACTCATTGATGTACTTATAATAGTCCGGAGCGTATTTTTCGATTGTTTCATAAGGAACCTCTACGATGAAGTCCTGTTCAACGTCGTTGTAAACGTGAAGCGGGTCTAATTCGTAAACTAAGTCAGGAATTTCGCCACCTGCCATAAGCATTGTTTTCTTGTCGTTGAAGTTTGTTTCTTCCCAGAACATCGGTTTGATTTCTACGTTGAATTTTTCTTCCAAGAGTAATTCAGCGTCAGAACCTTCCGCAGAACCGGGGTTGGATGTGTAACCAAGCCATGTTAATGTAAGTTTTTCATCTGTTTCGCTGAAGTTTTCAGCAGCACCGGAACCACCGTTGCCACCACAACCTGCGAGCATACCAACTGCCATAACAAGTGCAATTGCTACACAAAGTAATTTTTTCATTTTCATGAAAATTTCTCCCTTCTTTTTGTTTTCATTTCATATAATAGGAAAATGCTTTCGGCATTAACCTTTTACAGCACCTAATGTTACGCCCTTAACAAAGTATTTCTGAATAAAGGGGTAAACAACCAAGATCGGCAGAACAGTAACCATAATAGTTGCAGACTGAATGGTTTTGCCGATAACTTCTTTTTTATCCTGATCGGATGCATTCGTATCTTTCAGCATATCTGTAGAGTTATTTGTTACGATACGCTGCAAGAAACTCTGCACAACTTTCTTTTCTTCTGTGTTGATGTACATCAAGCTATCAAACCATGTGTTCCAATGAGCAACCGCCAACCAAAGTGCCAGTGTCATAATAATCGGTTTTGAAAGCGGAACGATAATTTGGAAGAATATCCTGAATTCTCCAGCGCCGTCTATTCGCGCTGACTCATTCAAACTTTCCGGAAGCGCCGCAAAGAACGACTTTGCAACGATAACGTTATATGCGCCAACCAATGTCGGTAATACATAAACCCAAACGCTGTCGATTAAACCTAACGCTTTGATGTTTAAGTAAATCGGAATCTGACCACCACTAAAGAGCATTGTGAACATAATGTAAGAAGAGAAGAACTTCTTTAAGGGAAGTCCGGGTCTTGAAAGTGCGTAACCATAGAAACAGGTTACAACTAAAGCCATAAGTGTTCCAACAACGGTTCTAAAGAGGGTCCATTTATATGCGCCCCAAATGTCCTTATTTCTCAATACCAATCTGTAAGACTCAACAGACATTTTACCGGGAGTCGGCAAAATGTGAAGACCGATTCTGTCAGCTTCCGCTGCTGTACTCAAAGAAATGGTGAGTGTGTAAAGGAACGGATAAAGGGTGGTGAGACCAAAGATGGTTAAAATAATGTAGTTAAATACATTAAAGATTTTTTCGCCTCGTGTGCGCTGTATCATTCTTCTCTACCTCCCTTACAGAATGCCAAATTCGTCTTTGCTCACAACTTTAACAACCCAGTTTGAACCAAGAACGAAAATAAGACCTACAACTGATTTAAACATACCGAGTGCGGTACCCATCTCATAACGACCTGAAGATAACAGACGCAATGAATAGGTATCCAAGATATCGGAAATCTCATAAACGGAAACATTGTACATATTATAAATCTGGTCAAAGCCCGCGTTTAATACGCCACCAAGACCCATAATGAACACGGTAGTAATTGTTCCCATAATGGAAGGAATACTGATGTGCCATACCTGTTTCCATCTGCTTGCACCATCAATGTATGCTGCTTCATATAAAGATTCATCAACACCGGAAAGCGCCGCCATGTAAATGATAGCACTCCAACCTAATCCCTGCCAAGCAGCCGTGCCAATGATAATCCATAAGAACGATGTGTTCTGACCCATGAAGTTGATCGGTTTCGCTGCGCCAAGCATCTGGAGAATCTGGTTTACGGGACCCATTGTTGCAAACATCATCTTAAAGATACCGCCTAAGATAACCCAAGAGAAAAAGTGCGGCAGGTAAGACAGTGTCTGAATGATACGCTTATATACTTTGCCGCGCATTTCGTTCAGCATCAAAGCGAACGCAATCGGAAGCGGCCAGCCAACCACAATTTTTAAAAAGCTGATAACGATGGTATTTTTAAAGATACGCGCGAAGTCACCGCCGACGAACATTTCAATCATGTATCTCATACCGTAATTCTCTGCCCAGGGACTAGCCAAGATACCAAGTCTTAATTTGTACTCCTTAAACGCAACAAGGAGACCCCCCATCGGCAAATAGTTGAATAAGAACAACGCAACCACACCGGGAAGAAGCATCAAAAGCAAGGGATAATGTTTAATACACTCTTGTAATAATGACTTCTTCGGAGCAACATATGTGCCGGGTTTTACCGCATTGTTTTCTACTGCTACTGACTTTTTCAAAGAAAACCCACTCCTCTACCTAAAGATCTCATCCGGAAACACGTTTATTTTATTATCTTCATATAAAGCCTGTCAGTCTGCCTTATTTGAAAAAAACATATGTATTTCCACTTGAAAACGCATCAAAATAAACACTATGACACATTATTTTTCAAGTATACCTTATTCTACCACACATTGTACCTAAAGTGGAAGTGTTTTTTTAAATTTTTTGTATGTTTTTTCTAATTTTTTTTGAAAAAAATTGTTAAAAAGTACTTGACAATTTGTTTTTTTCCTTTTTATGGAAATCTTTTTTGGTTATTTTTACTAATTTTACAAAAATTGGCTTTTACATATAAAAAACCCGTCTG
>JAZRET010000013.1:0-13378 GCA_045660945.1 Congzhengia sp. | reverse complement strand
CTACGATCCGACTTAACTTAGAACTCATCTTTGCAGATTTAGAGATGGCAGAAAAACGTCTCGACAAATCTCGCAAAATGATGAAGTCCGGCGAGAAAAAGTTTAAACTCGAAGCAGAATTTTTAGAAAAATTAGTGACGCATTTAGAAGGCGGTCAGCCGGCGCGCTCCTTTGCCTTTCAGGATGAAGACTTGGACATCGTAAAAGAAATTGACCTTCTTACATTAAAGCCTGTACTTTATGCGGCAAACGTTGGAGAAGATGATTTTCTAAACGGCATCGAAAACAACGATTTCGTTACCCGCCTTACCGCTTTGGCTGAAAAAGAAGGCGCAGAAGTGATGCCGATTTCTGCAAAAATCGAAGAAGATATCTCCGGTTTAGACCCCGAAGAAAAGGGCGAATATATGCAGGAACTCGGAATTTCCGAGTCCGGTCTTGACCGTTTGGTGAAAAAAAGTTATAAACTTTTGGGACTCATTAGCTACCTCACCGCAGGGGAACCTGAAGTAAGAGCCTGGACCATCACCAACGGCACAAAAGCACCGCAGGCAGCCGGAAAAATTCACACTGATTTTGAAAAAGGCTTTATTCGCGCTGAGGTTGTGCACTTTAATGACTTAATCGCTTGCGGAACGTATGCCGCAGCAAGAGAAAAAGGTTTGGTGCGCTCCGAGGGCAAAGAATATGTGATGAACGACGGAGACATCGTGTTATTTAGATTCAACGTTTAAACTTTAAAAGACAGATGAATTTTCATCTGTCTTTTTTTATGCCTTTCGTTATATTTCTATCCATTCAAGGAAATAATATCTTTAATGATATTTATGGAAAAGAAAGGCGAATGCTATGGAAATTTTGAAGGGTAAAGGCGCGTGCGGCGCCATTGCAATCGGGCGACTTACATTTTTTGAAAGAGAAGATATCTCCGTAAAACGAGAACACATAGAAGATATCGAGGCGGAAAAAGAACGGTTTTTTGCGGCGCGAGACAAAGCCGCAAAGGAACTTGAAATTTTATACGACAAAGCACTTTTGGAAATCGGCGAAACCAATGCGCAGATTTTTGAAATTCATCAGATGATGCTCACGGACGACGATTTTGTGGACTCTGTAATGAATATCATTGAAAAGCAAGAAATGTGTGCTGAATACGCCGTCGCTGTGACGGGAGATAATCTTTCACATCTATTTTCTGCGATGGATGATGCGTATATGCGCGAGCGTGCCGTTGACGTAAAAGACGTGGCAAACCGCGTGATTTCCTGTCTTTCTTACAAAAAAACCGTTTCTTCCACGCAAAGCACGGGCGAAAACTTAATCGTCTGCGCAGACGATTTGGCGCCCAGTGAAACCGTACAACTTGACAAAAGCAAAGTCATTGCCTTTGTGACGCGGCAGGGCTCTTTAAATTCGCACACCGCCATTTTGGCACGCACGATGAACATTCCTGCCATCATCGGCGTGGGCGACGCATTAAAAGACGAATTTGACGGCGCCTTTGCCATTGTGGACGGGTTTACGGGCGAGGTCTTTATTTCGCCTGACGACGATACGCTTACGCGTCTTCAAAAAAAGCAGGAAGCGGATTTACACGAAAAAGCGCTCCTGCAAGAATTAAAGGGAAAAGAAAATATTACACTCGACGGAAGAAAAATCAATATCTACGCCAACATCGGGGGACTAAACGACGTCGGCGCCGTTTTAATGAACGACGCAGGCGGCATCGGGCTTTTCAGGAGCGAATTTTTGTACCTTGAAAACACAGACTTCCCCACAGAAGAAGAACAGTTTACCGTTTACAAAAAAGTATTAGAGAGTATGGCAGGGAAAAAAGTGATTATCAGGACACTCGACATCGGCGCAGATAAAAAAATTGATTATTTCAATTTGGGAAATGAAGAAAACCCTGCTTTGGGATATCGCGCAATTCGTATTTGCCTCTCTGAACCCGAAATTTTCAAAACACAACTGCGCGCGCTCTTTCGTGCCTCTGTTTTCGGAACACTCTCCATTATGTTTCCAATGATTATTTCAAAAGAAGAAGTTTTAAAAATCAAAGAACTTGTAAAAGAAGTAAAGCAGGAACTTACCGCACAAAGTCTTCCATTTTCTGAAAATGTCGAGCTTGGCATCATGATTGAAACGCCGGCTGCCGCGCTCATTAGTGACGTTTTGGCGCCTGAAGTGGATTTTTTCAGCATTGGCACAAATGATTTAATCCAGTATACTCTTGCGGCAGACCGCCAGAATCCAAAAGTAGATGCCTTTTGCGATTCTCACCACGAAGCCGTGATGCGCCTGATTTCACTCTCCTGCGAAAATGCGCACAAAAATGGAATCTGGATCGGCATTTGCGGCGAACTTGGCGCAGACACTTCTCTTACCGAGCAGTTTTTAAAGATGGGTGTCGACGAGCTTTCCGTTTCGCCGAATCTTGTTTTAAAAGTACGCGATAAGGTGCGAAAAAGTTACGCAAAATAAAAGGTTGTAGCAAATGCTACAACCTTTTTAAATTTCTGTCTTTATAAACTCGTTTTTATGTAAGGCGTAAGTATGTGTAAAACCAATGTCTTTTAAAAGCGCTCTCGTTTCATCAAAAGCACAATCAATCGTATCTTTATGGTGACTATCTGCTGTAAGAATAATTTTTACATTTTCTCTCTTTAAAATATGCAAAAGATTTACTGCCGGGTAGGGTGTTTTTCTGTATCCCCTTGAAATTGCACCCGTGTTTACTTCGAAAATGCAATCGCTCTTTAAAGCTTTTAAAAGCGCCTCTTCTGCCATTTTTTCATATTCTCTATTTCCCATAAAATACGGGCCGAATTTTTCATCAAATTTTGTGATTAAATCAAAATGACCTACGATGTCGGGTTTTCTTTTTAAAATATAGTCTACGAATTTCGTATAGTAGTTTTCTGCCATCTGAATCGGGTCGTTTTGAAATAGCGCAAACGCCTCTAAAAACCCTTCGTAGTTCTCATCGATTATCAGGCGAGCGTCTTTTTTTTCTACATAGTGCAAGGAGCCTATGATGTAATCAAATTCCGCGCGGTTTACAAGCGCATTTGCATCTTCCTCCACGCCGAGATAAACCTCAATTTCATTTTTATAGGTTTTTTGGGCTTCGAGCACTTGTTTTTTATAGTTTTCCGTATCCATCATGCAATAGGAATGGTCAAAATCCATATAGCCGTGCCCAGAAAAGCCAATGGCGGAAAATCCCTTTTCGATTGCACTTTTTACAATCTCATCCACGGTGCTTTCGCCGTCACAAAACACTGTGTGCGTATGAAAATTGGAAAGAAACATTTTGTTCTCCTTGTATGTAAATTTTTATTTTTTCGGGACTATAAACGAAAACGCTTTTGGAACAACAGAAAACTTCGTGTTTCCGCCGTCAATCACTTCACCGTCCACACTGATACGGAAGTTCTCAGAAAAAACCTCTAAATCAATTGTTTTGCATTTTTTTGTTTCAATGAACCGTTCAATGCCTTTTTTATGAATAAATGTGCCGTTCATATAACTTCCGAGAAGCGTTAAAAGGCGTGTTCTCGTGACGTTTTTAATGATGTTGATTTCGATTTCGCCGTCCTGCACCGAGCCTATGGGGTTACTTTTAATTCCGCCGCCGCAAAAACAACCATTCGAAATCGCCGACAAAAGAAGCGGTCCGTTATGCGCCTCTTCCCCGTCTAAAGAAATTTTTAAATTTGCGCCTTTTTTCTGCACAAGCGCAATAAAAATTGAAATAAAATACGCAAACCCGCCGGAAATAAAGGGTTTTTGTTTCATCGTTCCGGTTAAATCCGCCACTTCACAATCAAAGCCGATGTTAAACATATTCACGCAATAACGTGTTCGCACCTTTTTTTCTACCTCTGTATCAAAGCGAATCAGGTCACACTTTTGCGCGGTTCCCAACAGTACATTTTCAATTGTGAACGCACCCTCGTTTTGAAAATTTCTGCAAAAATCATTTCCGGTGCCCATTGGAATCGCACCAATTTCCACATCCGGAAAATCAATTGTGCCGTTTACGACTTCATTAAGCGTTCCATCACCGCCGCAGGCAATGAGTCTTACCGTGCCAAACTTTTCGCAGCATTCTTTTGCAATACGCGTTCCGTCACCAACACAGGTTGTTTTTATCACTTCAACTTCTATGCCCAGTTTTTCTGCGGTTTTTAAAATTTCTGCAACAAATGTTTCATTTGCCTTTTTTTGTCCCGCTTTGGGATTTACGATAAATACCGTTTTCACTGAAAGCCCACCCTTTCCGCTAAAACTTACTTTTTCATTTTATCACACTTTTGTGTCAATGTAAATAAAAAAAGAGTGGCAAAATCCACTCTTTTTTTAGGCTTATAATTTAATTTTTACAACTGCTTTTTTGAGTTTTCCGTCACTTGACGCCGGTGTGCCGGGTGCGTGAACATCTTCCGGGAATACGATACAAAAATCGCCTTCCTGTAAAATGAAGTCCTGCTGCTCTCCGGTTAAAAACCACACATCGTCTGCTTCGCTGTATTCTGTTTCAGGTGTTAACTTGTCTACATCCGCATAACCGATTTTTTCTGCGCCGGAAATCACGAAGTGAATGTCTAAATATGCTTTGTGTGCTTCGAGTTTCGGAACTTCTCCGCTTGCTTCAATTTCTGCAATACCGCCACGGAAACCATCGCCTTCAAATCCATCTGCCGGGGTATCTTTTGAAAGCGTTTTTAAAAACGCAAATGCCTTTTCAAAATGTTCGTTTACGCCGAAATATCTTTCTGCGTCTTTTAGATTACCAATAATCATGTTTCTTCCTCCTGTATTTTAAAGTTCTATTTTTGTAACTGCCGTACGATACTGTCCGTCTTCGGAATACCAGTGCGAAACTAAAATACTTCCGTCAGAGAGTCTTACCGCGTTCGGCTGACCAAATTTAATAAAAGCAAACACTTCCGCAAAGTGCTCGATTTTTACCATCGGTGTTTTCGGTGCCCAGATTAGGATTTCTTCCTCGATTTCCCATTCGCCGTTTGATAAATCTACGATATAACCGTAAATACCGGGGCGGTCTGTATCGCGGCGAAGTCCGTGGACTGCCAAAAGTTTATCTCCGCCAATCGGACATACAGAGGAAGACTGACCCATAATACCTGTGCTTTTCGGTGCACTCCAGGTTTTACCACTATCTTCTGACACCGTATAATGATTTGGAAGTCTTTCTCCTGTTTCAACATCCTCGTTCCACGCGATAGAAATGACTTTTCCCGTATCAAGCTGACACATTCTCTGCTCATAGCAAAGTACTTTTCTTCCCTCAAACTGCATACAGATGCTTTCGTCATTCCACGTCTTTCCGCCATCTTCTGAGCGGAGTGCTTTTCCTGCTATAGGAAGCGCTTCGGTTCCGTCCCAGGACGGGAATCCTGCAATCGGAGAAACGAGCGTTCCGTCTTTTAATAAAAGGGCCGGTGCGGAAGCTTCAACATGATGCCCCCAGGAACACGGGATTTCCTGCATTTCGCCCCAGGTTTTGCCACCGTCTTCGGAAAATGCGCAAAACAGGAAACTGTCTAAAAGACCGCCGGTCTCGGGATTTCCCAAGGGAAGAGACGGATCCGGTCTGTAAAACGCATAGCCTAAAGCCAGAAGTCTTCCGTCGGGAAGAAGGCACGCTTTACAGTATTCTGAAACCGGAACGTCAAATTTTGTTTTATCAAACATCGGTTTCGGTTCGCTCCACGTTTTTCCGCCGTCACTGCTAAAGGAAACGTGCGCACTGGAGTCTACGCTTTCAAACGCTTCACCCACAGTGTGCGTTGCAAGAAGCGTTCCGCCAGGAAGTTCGCACACATAAGGAAACATACTATGTACGCCTTTAAGTTGCGGCAACGGATTCATAAAAATGTCTGTTGTAAATAAAACCTTCATTTTCTTCCTCTTTTCTATTATATCATTTCTTTTCTAAAATTACCATAGGTACCAAAACTTTTTCCTGATAATCATATAACACTTCGTCTGTTTCTTGATATCCACATGCTTTTGCAAGTTCTAACTTCTTTTTGTCTTTTTTGGCAATCTGCAGATAAATGTTTTTAAAACGCGCTTCGCATGCATCAAGTAGTGCCGGAATTGCATCTGTAAAACCGTCGGCACAGAAAAAGTCTGCTCGCATTCCTTGTTCTGTCGGGAGTACACTTAAAAACGCGCCCAAAACGCCATTATCTCCAATCGCGCCGAAGTACGATCCGCCTTTTTCTTTTAATGTTAAATAGCGCGGGTAAAGCCCCATACACGACCTTTGCGAAAACAAACTGCTTACGATTTCGGTGTTTATATCTAACATCGTCAGACCTTCTGTCGCAATCACCAACGGAATGACAGGTATTCTGAAATCCGGCGTTCCTTCCACAATTTCAAAACGCTCTGCCTTGCCTAGGTACCGCGGTTTCATATAATCGTAAATGTTTTTGCCCATACAGTTTTCCATCACAATGGAACACGGAACAAAACGAAAGCCCAATGAACTGTAAAGTTTTGCCGCAACCGGATTGTTGGTTCCTAAAAATGCGGCCTCAACACCCAAGTTCTTCATTTCTTCTAACGCTTTCGAAAACAAAATTCTCGCGATGCCCTTGCCTCTTGATGCAGGTGTTACCGCCATGCCGGACATTCCGCAAAGTGTAGGGAACTTTTTCGGGATGGTAATGTGAATCGTGCCCAAAAGCACGCCGTCTTCCTCTGCGGTGTAGACATAATCAAGATTGTGCACGCTCTCTGTACCGTCAATCTGCGGTTTTTCTAAAAGCGCCTCGGCTTCTCCAAACGTATCCGCCCAGAGTTTTAAAACAGATGCTGAGTCAAAACCTTCTCGATATTCCTTAATTTCTATCATACTACTACTCCTTTAAAAGAAAGTATACCGTATATTTTATTTTAACAAGACTCAAGAATCTTTGTCAATCGCATTTTTAGACTACTTACAGGCGCGAAGTCCGTTTTGAGAGATTTGTATTTTTCTCTTTTTTCTGTACGCGGCAGAACTTTGATACATTCCGTATACATTAAAATATCACTGAACGCTTTCAAAACAGGTAATGTGCGGGTTTGTAGCCGGCAGATAACACAGTAAAAAAAGAGATGTGAAAAACACATCTCTTTTTTTCTTATTTATTTTCAAGTATAAACTGCGCACCGGCGTTCTGTCTAAAAAATGTTCCTTTGAGTCTTCCTACGAAAAGACCATTTTTTACGCCCCATTCATTTAAGTGATCAATGAGCTCCTGAATTTCTTGTTCCGGTGCTTTCGGATCTAACGCTTTTACAACGGACGGAAACATTTCAATCGCTTCCTCTACAGTTGCCGCTGTTACGCACACACGCAATTTTTTGTTCTCTGCATTGGGATCGCCTTTAGATCCAAAGTTAATAATTGCAACACTGTGTTCGCCGATTTTTCCGGTTTCACCGGTAGCACCCAGAAAGCGCTCTTGCTTATATTCCGCCTTATAAAATTCGCTGTTTTTATCCAGCGGATCAAAAGACGTTCTTTCGGTGATGGGCGTTCCGTAAAGAACTTCGAAAACTTCTGCGAATTTATCCGGACGAGACTTGTCGCTCTTTCTGATTTCAGATATCTTTTTTGCAGTTTCTTTTTCCGCGGGCGTTTGACTTCCGCCACATCCTACAAGTGAAAAGCAAAAAATAATCATACAAATAAAGGCTAATATTTTACGCATTTTGGTATTCCTTTCTTACTAAAGAAAATGATAACACATATAATATATCATTTATTTTTTGATTTTTCAATAGGTTTTTTATATTTTCTTCGTTCTTGTTTTTTTTCTGCTTATTCTGCCTCAATTTCAAGCCATTTGATTTGCGTTTCTTCACTTCCGGAAGATAATATTTTGATTTGGTTAAACATACTTGTTACAGAAGACAACTCCGCGCCAAAGCGCATTACACGAGGCGCCGTTTCAGATATGTGATTCACAAGCGGATACGCTTCATCCGTCACGCGAAAATGACACCCTTTTTTCTTCGGGACATCAGGAAGTTTTTTTGTTCTTTTCCCGTTTACTTCGACGAAAACCGGAATTTCACTTTTCGTTTCTTCAATTCCGATTAAGATATTCCAATACTTTTCGGGAAGTTTCTTTCCCGTATTGATTTCGGTTTCAAAAAATTTGCCCTCTTTGATATGAATCGGGTACGGCGACTCAGAATCCGGCGCATACGTTTTAACATAGCATCTTTTTCCCGTTTCTGCTTCTGCCAAAGAATTTGCCGCACAAATTTTTTCCCTCAAAACGTGTTTTTTCGTTTCATTTCCTGCTTCATCTATATAATAAGAATAAGAACCCATATTGGGAAATTGGTGACACGTGTCTTCTGCGTTAAAATGATTAAAAATATAGATCCCGTCAGCACCTCTTGAAAGCGATGCACTGACAAACCCGCGGAATTGTTCTAAAGAGATCCACATTGCCATTCCACTATACATCGTAAGGTCGCACTGTACTGCCCAGTCCGTGCCGCAAAGCAACGTGTACGCCCTTCTTTTTACATTCAACGCATCAACAGACGCCCGCCACCTTTCAACAGGAATGTTGAAGTGCGTAGGGATATACCAGTTTTCAAGCGTAATTGTATCCACAAATCCTTCTGCCACCCAACGCGCCGCATCAATGCCGTAATCTAAATTCATTTCTTCTGTGGGGTAAACCCTGACGGAAACGCCCATCTCTTTTCCTTTTTCTTTTCCGATTTTGCGCACAATCGCACTTACCGCTGCAACATATTCCGTGAGGAGGTTCTTGTTTTCTTCCGTAACCTCTCCCATAACGGGACAACTTCTCAGAAAATCCAATTCAATGCCGTCAACATCATAGTTTCTGCAGATTTCTTCGATGTAATTTCTGTAATAATTGGAAACGGGAGCTTTCGTATAATCAAGGTTCCTTCTTCCGCCGTTTACGCCGAGTTCCTCCGCACGTTCATAAGAAAGACTCGAATTAAAGCCGGGGTCGTTGGGAAAATGATGGTCATTCATGCGCACAGAAAACCAGGCCTTCGCCCCATAGCGTTTGATTTCTTCAACCGCCATACCGATAATGTCAATGTTTCTTTTTTGCATTTCACGAAAACCGCGGTTTAATTCCGTTTGCGTAAGTTCGGGAGAAATCTCTTTTTGGAGATTGCCCTTCTCATCTAACAAAGGATATCCGTTTTCATCTCTTAAAATATTATAAAGGTACGTATCAGCCACATCGCTCGGCACAACAGACCTTTTATAACACACGTTCACCAAAACTTTTCCTACCGGCGTGTCTTTTAAAAATGTTGCGAGATAGTTTTTGAGTCTTTCTTGATATCCTTCTTTTGAAAGCTCAAAGCCCCTTATAACTTCTTCTTCAATCCCGTCAGACGGAATATTGAGGACTAAGTTTTGATTGCGTTCCATGCGTTTTTCCTCCTTCGTCGTGCTCTTTAAAACGTGCTTCTGTATTTCCCCGGCGTTGTTCCGGTAATTTCCCTGAACTGTCTCATAAAGTGGTAAATATTTGTATAACCGCAAGATTCAGAGATTTCCTGCAGAGAAATTGTGTCAATGGAAAGCAAATGCTTGGCCTTTGAAATTTTTGCATTAATATGGTCTTTTTGCGGCGAAACGCCAAAAAACTCCATGTATAGATTCGAAAACCGCGAACGGCTCAGGCAAACAGAATCTGCCATTTCTACCGTACTTGTATATTTTTCCGGATACCGATACATATCAATTCTTAAAGTTTTAAAAGCATCCGCATGCTGACCCGTGATATTTGTGCCCAGCTGTCTTTTGAGCCTTACAAACATTCTGCTCACTTCTGACGAAATCATTTCTTTGTAAAATTCCTCTTTATAGACAAGCTCCAGCTCACATTTTTTTAAAGATACCGTGATAAAACTTGTATCATTTACGGTAAAAAACTCGTTTGTGCAAATCCCCAACTTCATAAATGCATCAACATCCGACGGATAAAAATGAATCCAGTCGTGAATAAGTTCTGCATCAAGCGGATAAAATGCGTGAGGTATTTTTGGCGAAAGCAAAATGCACGTGCCGGCAGAGACAAGTTTTTCTTCGCCGGAGAGCGTGAACATAACCGGAGTTTTGAAGTGCAAAAACAAAAAATCATCTGTTCCGTTTGGTCTTGTAAGTTTAAAATCCGCGCCTTCTTTTCCATTGTGTTTCGTCCTGAATACCTCATAGGAAATCATCCATATCACCTCTTTTTTTATTTTACTAAACATAGCACAATATGTCAAGTTTTTGTGCAGATAAATATTGAAAGCAAAATGAATTTTATTTATAATAAAATCGAAAGGAGCAGATATGTTATGATGATTCCAAGACCAGAACATCCGAATCCCCAATGGGAGCGCCGGAATTGGTTAAATCTCAACGGCGAGTGGGATTTTGATTTTGATTTTAGTAAAAGCGCACGAGAAAGGGAACTTTTTAAAGAAGGAAACCTCACAAAGAAAATAATGGTCCCCTTCTGTCCGGAAAGCGAACTTTCCGGTATAGGATATAAAGATTTTATTCCATCTGTATGCTACAAAAAGTCAATTGTTTTAGCAGAAAGTCAGCTTGACGGAAATGTCTTTTTGCATTTTGGCGCAGTGGATTACCACGCATTTGTTTATATAAACGGAAAACTCGCAGGCGACCACATCGGTGGTTACGCTTCGTTTAAAATTGACATTACGGACTTTGTGACCGCAGGCGAAAACACGATTTTTGTCATCGCCGAAGACGATGTCAGAACAAAAAAACAGCCTTCCGGAAAACAAAGCAGTAAACATAGTTCTTATGGTTGCTACTATACACGCACAACGGGCATCTGGCAAACGGTCTGGCTTGAATTTGTTCCCAAGGTATATGTGAAAAAATGCAGGTTTTATCCCGACATCAAAAACGGAACGCTTACCGTTACCGGAGAAGTTGTTGGCGAGGGGAAACTTGAACTGATTTCTTCCTACGAAGGCAAGCCTACGGGAAGCACGGCGTTACATGTAACTTCTGGGGCATTTTCTGCGCAGATTCAACTTTCAGAAGTGCATCTTTGGGAAATCGGCCGCGGCAGACTTTATGACCTTATCATTAAATTCGGCGAGGACACCGTTCAAAGTTATTTTGGCATGAGAACGGTTTCTCTTTCAGATAACAAATTTATGGT
Organism: Congzhengia sp.; assembly: GCA_045660945.1. GTDB lineage: Bacteria > Bacillota > Clostridia > UBA1381 > UBA9506 > Congzhengia. The sequence goes on along the minus strand of JAZRET010000013.1, from coordinate 2,153 downwards.
AAATGATAAGCCCGTCTTTATGCGCATGGTTCTAGACCAGGGATTCTATCCCGATGGAATCTACACCGCAAAAGACGAAGACACTCTCAAAAAAGATATTGAACTTTCAAAAAGGGTAGGATTTCACGGCGCAAGACTTCACCAGAAAGTGTTTGAAAAACGCTTTTTATACCACTGTGACAAAGAAGGCTATATCATCTGGGGCGAACACGCAAACTGGGGGATGGATTATGAAGATCCGGCCGCGCAGGGAAATTTCATTTGCGAATGGACAGAAATTTTAGAACGCGACTTTAACAGCCCTGCTTTAATCGGATGGTGTCCTTTTAATGAAACCTGGAACTACAGAGAAACAAAGTCAGACTCAAGACTCTTAGAAAGTGTCTACAAACTGACGAAAATTTATGATAACACCCGTCCCTGCATCGACACGAGCGGTCACTATCATATTGACGAAAAAGAAATACACGATGTGCATGAGTACGAACAGAATACGGATAAAATCGCAGAAAACTTCGCGCATATCGACGAAGGCATCGTAAATGACGAAATTGAAAGAAAAGAAAAAAATATTCAGCCATATTTCGGAGAACCGGTTTTTGTAAGCGAGTACGGCGGCATGAAATGGGCGCCCGGAAAAGAAGGTTGGGGATACGGCAACGATCCGAAAACGGTTGAGGAGTTCGTAGAAAGATACAGCAAAATGGCTGAAATTTTCAGTTCCAACAAACACATCATCGGTATTTGCTATACACAACTTTACGATGTGGAACAAGAGCAAAACGGACTTTACTATTACGACAGAACACCGAAGTTCGACGAAAAAACGATGAATGCCTTAAAAGACGCTATGGAAAGAACAGCGGAAATCGAAAAGTAAATAAAAGCGTACACGCAAAAAGAGATGCCATCGGCATCTCTTTTTCTCATGCTCTGTTTTTGGTACACCATCAGCCGAAAGCGTTCATAAAACAATCCGGTGGATTGTTTTATAGCTTGAGCGTCCCTGCGAGATGAAGCCAAGCAACGCGCCGGATGAATCCGTCCTGCCAACGGCAGGAATGGTGTGTAAAAGGATTGGCGCTTGCTCTCTTTGCTTATATCCTTACTTTCCATCAGGGACCGCGACTCGCTCCGCTCGCTGCACGGCTCTGTCTACCAATCGCCCCCCCTTCGGGTTCGCTCTTGGGACATCGCCAGTCTCACCACAGGGTTCTCGCGACTGGTAGTGTGCCAAATAAAAAACAGAGCACACCCGAATGGGTATGCTCTGTTTTTGGTACACCATCAGGGACTCGAACCCTGGACACCCTGATTAAGAGGTAGAACGAAACAATTTTTACTCGCAGGAAACGCGCGTCTTTCCGCTGTTTTCTTTGTTTTTGCTCGTTCACAAACGGTGTAAATTTTTTGAGAATTCCCTCGGTTACAACCAAAGTTACAACCACATTCCTATATGATATTCACTTGCGATGTTAGTTCCTTAATATCTTCTTCTGTAAAGTGCGTATATGTATCTATTGTTGTTTCATAATTTGCATGGCCGATTATTTTTTGCATAAGTTCTGGTCTTGCGCCGGCCTTTACCATTTTTGACGAGAATGTATGCCGTGTGCTATGTGGAGTTAGCCTGCGCACCGCGTCTTCCTTAGAAAGTATTCCAACCTCTTCCAAAAACGGATAAAACTCTCGTTCCCGGAAATTACGCGCGTTTTTCTTTCCGCCTTTTGAGTTTGTTAGCAAATACTTATTATCTGGATTGTACCACGATTCAATAAAGGGATATATTTTTTCATTTATTGGAATGATTCTATCTCTTCCTGCTTCTGTTTTTTCCCCACCAATCATATATCGTTCTTTTAAATGTACATCTGCTGTTTCGATTGAGAACAATTCCTCTATTCTCGTTCCCGTATAAATAAACACAAGAATAATTTGTGCGGTGATCTTCCATTTATTCTTAAATAAAACGTCGATTTCTGCATCCGAGAAAATGTCTTTTTCCTTTTTAATCGCTTTCGGCAGTTTGATGAATTGTGCATAGTTTTTGGTTACCACATCACGTTCCATTGCAAACAGGCACAGTTTGTTTGCCAAAATTTTTATTTTATCACACGAGGAACGACTTCTTCCCTTCTTTACTAATTCATCAA
>JAZRET010000012.1:0-20971 GCA_045660945.1 Congzhengia sp. | reverse complement strand
CGTGAATCAAAACATATTTCAAAAGAACATCTTCTTGCGTTTTATAACACATTTGATGAAATAAAAGACCAGAAGTTTGACGGGTTGATCATCACCGGTGCACCGGTAGAGCATATGCCGTTTGAAGAAGTGGAATATTGGGAAGAACTAAAAGAAATCATGGAATGGAGCAAAACCAACGTCACAAGTACGCTTCACATCTGTTGGGGCGCGCAGGCGGGACTTTACTATCATTACGGAATTGAAAAATATCAACTCGACAAAAAACTCTTTGGTGTGTTTCCCCACACGCTCAATAAAAAAGATGCAATTTTATTCCGCGGTTTTGACGATGAGTTTTATGTGCCGCATTCCCGTCATACCTCGGTTCGCTTAGAAGATGTGGAAAGTATTCCGGAACTGAAAGTTTTGTCAACCTCAAAAGAGGGAGGACTTTACGTTTGCGCTACGGATTTGGGAAGACAGATTTTTGTAACGGGACACTCTGAGTATGATGCAGACACGTTAAAGAAAGAGTATCTTCGCGATAAAAACGCAGGAAAAGAAATCGATGTGCCGTATAACTACTTTGAAAACGATGACCCGTCGCTTCCGATTAAGGTAACGTGGAGATCTTGTGCCAATCTTTTCTATTCCAATTGGCTCAACTATTTCGTATATCAAACTACGCCGTATGATATCAACGAGATTGGATAATCGTAATATAACTTTACAAAGAAAAACCGCGATTTTTCGCGGTTTTTTGTTTTGTGAAAAATTACAAATTTTTTTATTTGCTACTTGACATTTTTTATACGCTATGTTAGAATTGATATAAGTCGTAATATATGCCTATGATAGTATCCGCAAATTTGGGAGGAACGAACATGCGCATCAAAGAAGGATTTTTGGTAAGAAAAATTATTGATGATTATATTGTCGTTCCGACGGGCGACAATATTGTAGATTTTGCTGCAACCATCTCATTAAATGAAAGTGGAGCATTTCTTTGGAATGGGCTTTCTGTTGACTGTACACAAGAAGCCTTAGTTGCATCGTTAATGCAGGAATATGAGGGCGTAGATGAAGAAACCGCAAAAGAAGACGTTTCAGATTTTGTGGCGTTACTAAAAGAAAACAACTTGCTTTGTGAATAAAAAACAAAAAGAAAGGCGGGAAGCCTTTTGAAAAAGAAAACAGGTGCTCTCGCTTGGGTTGCAAAACGTGTAAAACCTTTTGTTCCTCTCCTGATTCTTTTGATTTTAATTGCAACCGTGATTTCCTATATCAATGTACAGTTCGCTTTGGTATCCAGAACACTCATTGACGTTGCAACCAAAAAGGTAGAGGGAAGCGTTTTAGATAGTGCGCTAAAATTGGTATTTTTATTGGTGGGACAACTCGTTTTGCAGGTTTTGTATATCAGAATGCATATCACGGTCAGCGGAAAACTCACGATGGCAATCCGCACCGAACTTTATTATAAACTTTTGAAAAAGGACTACATAAGCGTTTCTGGTATGCATTCCGGAGAAGTTTTGAGCCGTTTGATCAGCGATGTATCGCTTGTTTCCGAGCAAACAACGAGCATTATCCCGAATATCGTATCGCTTTTATCGACTGTCCTTTTTAGTTTTATTGCACTTTATCAATTAGATAAGTATTTCGCGCTTGCATGTCTGGCGGTTGGGCCGATTGTGATGCTTGCTGCGTATATATATAAAAAGAAAATTAAAACACTGCATTTACAGTGTCGCGAGAGCGATGGAAAAATGCGTTCATTCCTTCAGGAAACCATTCAGAATTTCCTGGTAGTAAAAGCGTTTGGAAGAGAAACTGTAATGCGTGAAAACTCAAAAGGTCTGCAGTATGAAAACTTCAAACTGCATGTAAAACGTTCCACTGTCGGTATTTTGGCAAATGTGATGTTTTTCCTCGCGGTAACCGCAGGGTATTATATCGCACTTGGATGGAGTGTTTACAGATTAAGTTTAGATTTAATCACTTTTGGTACGGTGACTGCCGTTTTAGGACTAGTCAGCCAGTTGCAAACCCCCTTTCGGGATCTTGCATCCGTTCTTCCGCAAATTTATATGGTTTCTGCATCTGCGCAGAGACTAATTGATCTTGACAATCTTCCGGAAGAACAAAAAAGTCTTGCAGAAAAAAGTATTTCGGAACTTTGTGACTTTTCCGAAATATGCTTTTCCAATATATCTTTTTCCTATGGTGACGTTCCTGTTCTAAACAATGTGAATTTAACCATAGAAAAAGGCGATTTTATCGCAATATGCGGTCCGTCCGGCGGCGGTAAGAGCACGCTTACGAGAATGTTACTCTCCGTACTTTCTCCCAACTCCGGCAGGGCATACTTAAAACTTGAAAGCGGAGAAGAAATTTCGTTTTCAAATGAAACAAGGTCGTTATTTTCTTATGTTCCGCAAGGAAACCTCATTTTATCCGGAACCATTCGTGAAAACATTGCGTTTTCCGAAAAAGAACCGGATGATGAAAAAGTTATGAGGGCATTAGAACTTGCGCAGCTTACAGAAGTGATAAACGGTCTGCCAAACGGACTTGATACGGTCCTCGGTGAAAAAGGACACGGACTTTCTGAAGGTCAGATTCAAAGAGTCGCTTTAGCCAGAGCATTTTATTACGATGCACCGGTACTTCTTTTGGATGAAGCAACCTCTTCATTGGACCTTGAAACAGAGAGCAGTCTTTTAAATCACATCCGAAAACTCACCGACAAAACGTGTATCATCGTGTCGCACAGAAAAGAAGTCATCGACGCGTGCGACAAAACTTATTATTTGCAGGATGGCACACTTCAAGTGCTTTAATTATAATAGATTACCCAACTATTAAAATTGAAAACGCAAAATTATAAAGGAGGAAAAGAAATGGTTAAATTCGGGGCATTAAAGAAAATTGCCGCTTTAACCGCTGCGATTGCAATGGTTTTATCTTTTGCAGTTTGCGCTGGTGCTGTTAATGTTGATACAACAACACAGTACGTTGAAGGCGACGAAACAAAAGTTAACGTTATTGCAGATGTTTCTGGTCTTGGCGACGCTTTGTATGTAACATACTATGCTACAAACGATGAAGGCGTTGTTTACGTTGATCAGGAAAACGTTGTTGATGGCGAAGCTACATTTGATTATGTAACAGCAGCAGAAAACTTAAACAGTAATGTTAAAGTTGGTTATGCAGCAGGCACAGCTGCTAAAGACGCTACTATCGATGGTTACGCAGTAACAGTAGAAGGCGGCACAGCAACACCCGCTGTAATTCCTACAGAATTTGAAGGCACAGTTGTTTTAGCTTACACAGTTGCTTCTGGTTATGAAGTAACAGGTGTTACAGCAACAGGTGCTGACGCAACACTCGTTACAAACGATGCAACATCCGTTACAGTAGCTCTTGCTAACGTAACAGGTGACGTTGCTATCGCAGTAACAACACAGGCTCTTGAAAACGTTGGTGCAAACGCTCTTTATGTAGACGGTGCAGCAATCGTTTCCACAGGTGCAGATACTGATGCTATCTATGATGCAGATGGCGAAGAAATCTTAGGTTCAGCTAAAGACGAATTTAAAGCAGCTGAAGGCGACAGAAAATTAACAGTTCTTGCAAAAGTAGAAAACTCCAATGCATTTGGCGTGATCATCTCTGCTGATGAAATCACAACAGGTGCAGTAGATGCTTTACCGACAGCTGGCGTTTACGCAGCAAAAGGTGCAGGCAGCGAAGGCTACTTTGCAATTCAGTTAATTGATACAGGCGCTGACGAAGCAGGTGCTTTAGTTCAGTCCGGCGTGGACTACAACGTATATGTTTACTATGCAACATCTCATGGTTACATGATCATCAATGGTGGCGTAGTTAACACAACGGTAGCAGAATAATTGGGAGGTAGAGATATGAAAAGATATGAAAAACCGGCTATTAGCGTAATTAGCTTACAGCTGAAAGAAAATATCGCTGCTGTTCCCACAACCGTGTACAAAGGCAATGCAAGCGGTGTTAGCCAGGGTTCTTTAGTAGGCATGGCGCTTTCTGAACTCGGCACAGGCTTAGCAGCCGGCGGCGTTGTTAACCCCAGCTAATTTTCTTTTATGTTGTATCAGATTGCAAATTTCGTTTTAAAACTTGAGGGGATCGAGAGTGATTACCTCAAGCACAGAATGAATGCTTATTCTATGCAGGACAACGGGGATATCCCCGTTGACCTGCATGTAACATTCAAAGAAAACAATTGCATCGAAGTGCCGGCGGGAAGAGATTTCCGTCGGCTTGATGCGTGGTATTGGATTGACCGCGGTCTTGATGGCTATTCTGCAATAAAGCAGGCATATAGCTTCCGCGGTAATTTTATGCGTATGGATCTTAATAGAGAGTGCACGAAAGCTACGATCGAGTACGTCGATATTGGAGATAAATTAGAGGTTACTTGTGATGTTATGCTTCACTACGCTTTGGGTGACTTGTTTGCTTTTTGCCAAACATTTTGTAGTGCAACTGTGCTTCATTCAACAGCTGTTACATATAAGGGGCAGGCTGTCTTATTTTCTGCGCCTTCTGAGACAGGTAAGTCTACGCATTCCGGTCTTTGGAAAAAGTTTTATCCGGACCAGACCATCTTATTTAATGATGACACTCCGGTTATCCGTAAAGAACATGGAGACTTTTATGCATATGGTTCTCCCTGGAGCGGAAAAACGGAAATTAATGAAAATATCGGTGCGCCTTTAGCCGGCATCGTATTTTTAAAACAAGCCAAGGAAAATACCATCAGAAGACTTTCGACGGTGGAAGCGGTTGTGAAACTCATGAACGAAACGAAAAAACCCGTGTTTGAGTCCATCATGGCAAAGCATATGGATATCTTAAACGATCTCATTGTGAGTACACCGATTTATGAACTTGGTTGCACCATTTCAAAAGAGGCGGTTGATTTGGTGAAAGATACTTTATTTCAGGAGTGATGAAATATGAAAAGAGTTGTTTCTCTTTTATTGACACTTATAATGACAGTTTCACTCGGAGTCGTTGCATTTGCAGAAGGTTTTTCTGACTTAGCAAAAGAGCACTGGGCGTACCAGAATGTAATGACATTGGTAGAAGAAGGCACCGTAAACGGTTATGAAGACGGAACTTTTCGTCCTTCTAAAACAGTGACGCGTGCAGAATTTGTGAAAATGATTGGAAAATGGAACCAAAGATATGACGGTGTTTTTTCTGATCTTTCCCCGAACCATTGGGGTTATGAATATATCATGTGGTCAGGCTTAGAGCCTGATGGCAACAATATTTATCCGGACAAGGAAATGCTTCGTTCGGACGTAATCAACTTAATTTGGAAAAGAAACGGTTCGCCGAAAAATGACGACGCACCGTATGCAATATCAAATCAGGGCACAAATAAAGACGCAACTTCATGGGCATACACCATTGGTTTAATACAGGGTGATGACGGACTCAATCTCCGTCTCGACAGCGCTTTAACACGTGCGGAAGCTGCAACGCTTATCTTAAGAGCCAGAACCGTTGTGGCGGAAAATAAAAAATACAATTTTAAAGACGTTGTTGATGAAAAATTATTAAAAGAAGTTTATAGAAGTACCGGTCTTTTTGATGGCGAATATGCGCCCACGAAAACCATAACTTACGGTGAAATAGCGCATGCAGCATTAAGACTTGTGGCAAGTGGTAAAACAGTGAGCCACGCGGATGCCGATACAACGAAGCTTATTGACCATAAATACAGCGGTGATATGTATTTGGTTTCCAGAAATCTCTGGGGCATGGATTACAACACCACGAAAAAAGCAAACCAGAAGGCAACGGTTCAGGATGCACTTTCTGCTTTGATTTATGGTATCACAAAAAGAAGCGGAAGAATCGTAAACATTGGTGCTATGAACGATTATTTCCCGGACTGCACAACTCCCAAAAGCACCACTATGGAAAATATGTGCCTCACTTACGCAAAGAAAAACGGCATCAAATTAAATGCCGGAACGAAGCTCGGTGCAGCAAATGTTGTTACAATGAAAGATGTAACTGTGATGCTTCTTCAGTTAAATGATAGTGCAGGTCTTCAGCTTTCTTTTGATTCTAAAGGATATAAATATAACGCAAAAATGAAAGTGAATTTCTCTGAGTATCCCGGAAATTACAAAGATTATGCGGCAATTTTAGAAGAAATTCCGACAAAGGTATATAACTATAAAGACGCCGCTGCAAAACCGAAAGAATATTTTAGAGTTGCAAATGAGTGTTCCTCTGTATTTGCGGGATTTTTAAGTTCTGTTGAAACAAGAATAAAAAGAGAAAGCGGAGCAGTCATTTCGCTTACATATTATCCTTCGCTTGCTTATCAGCAAAGTGGAAAAGTAACATTTATCGTAAAAGCAGTTGTCACAAAGAATGAAGCAGGTGCAAATGCCGATGTTTGCTTTAAATCGTTTACAAACAACGAAACAGGTATTTTAATGCCGGAAGGAAAAACACTGTTCTTGGTTTTTGAAACATATGAACCGCTGATGGCATTTCATCTTTCAATAACCGATGCGGCATTAAAAGAAATTATTACATGCGATTAAGGAGAAAAACTCGTGGAGAAGCATATTGATTTAATGGATTTAATCAGGCTATATACGCGTCGTTGGTGGGCGCTTGTTATCGGTCTCGTTTCGGGAGGACTTATTTTCTTCCTCGTAACAATATTTATGATTACACCGATGTATACATCTGCGGGCTCTTTATACACGGAGAACTCAACCGATGTTATCACGCAAGAAGTAACAAATGTCAACTTAAACCAGATTATGGTTCGAAAAGAGTTGGTTCAGACCTATGCGGAAGTGTTAACCAGTAACGTGTTCTTAAAGAAAGTTGCGGAAGAAAGCGGCCTTGGTTATACACACGAACAACTTCTGCGTATGATTTCTATGACTTCTAAAAACGAAACAGAAATTTTAGTTATCAGCGTAAAATCAGCAGATCCGAGTCATGCGTATATTATTGCACAGACGATTATTAACCTGGCGGAAGAACAGGTAAGTTCTGTAGTTAAGGGCGGCAGCGTGAAGATTTTGGACGTTCCGGAACTTGAATTGACGCCATCTTCTCCGAATGTTAGCAGAAATATTCAGATTGGTATGTTGATTGGTCTTGTTATCAGCGTTGTCATTGTCTTCGTTATTGAGATGGCAGATAATAAGGTAAAAGATGCTGACCAGATTGGTGAGCAGTTTAAGTATCCTGTTTTGGGTGAGATTCCTTATTTCTCGGCAACAGGAAAGAAAGTGAAGAAGACAGCGTATTCTTCAACAGTAGGAAATAACGGCACTCCGCCTGCTGCGGCAGTACCGACACAGGCAGAGGATAAAGCGCAGGATTAAGTTCGGCGCAATGCAATTTGATTACGAAAAAGGGTAGAGCGACTATGTATTTTAAAAAGATAACGGAAGCAGAAGCTTTAAAACAAGATAATGCACATATCCGAAAAAGACTGCAGTTCGTTTCGGAATCTTATAAGAATGTAAGAGCAAACCTTCTTTTTGCGTTGGCCGGAAAAAAGTCTGAACGCGCAAAAACGATTATGGTAACCAGTGCAGAACAGAGTGACGGCAAAACAACAACGTGCATAAACTTAGCATCTGCAGTTGCAGATTCCGGTGCGAGTGTTTTGGTTGTTGATGCAGACCTTCGCCGTCCGAGAATGGAGCGTTATATCAGCTCTGAAAGGAAGAGCAAGGGATTGTCGGATGTGTTAGGTGGATTTGCCACCGTTGATGAGGTTGTTGTAAGACCGTCCGGTGCAAACTTTGACTGTCTTTATTCAGGAAGTATCCCTCCAAACCCATCTGAACTTTTGATGTTAGAAACGGTAGGAGATTTGTTTGACGAGTTAAGCAAACGATATGATTATATCTTTGTCGATACACCGCCGGTAGGTATTGTATCTGAAACGTTGTATTTGACACAGTTTATGACAGGTGTAATCGTTGTTGTGAAAAAACGTAAAACACGCTTTAAGAAGGTACAGGACACAGTCAACTCCTTGAATTTTGCAAAAGCAACGATTTTAGGCTTTGTGTTAAACGGTTCTGCAGACTCTGCATCGCAGTACTATTACCGTTCCAGAGACAGATACTATTATTACCAATAAGCAATCAAAAACAGGTTACCGCGATGCTGTAACCTGTTTTGTGTTTTGAAATATAAGGAGTTTTACCATGGTAAAAAAAATTATTTTGTGGATTGCAGTTTTAGGGCTATCAGCCCAAATATTCGGCTTTTCCGGTGCAGATGCAAGTGCGTCGGGAAATACAAGTAAACGTATTTCAACTATTGTTTTCAAAGTAGTGAAAGAAGTTGTCCCGATAGCACCCGAAGCGGAAGAAGATGCGTTTTTTTTGTGCGATAAAATTATTCGCAAAACGGCACATTTTACAGAATTTATGCTTCTTTCTGTGTGTACGCTCCTTCTTGCTTTAAACTACCGACTCAAATTAAAAATATCAGCATTTATCGCAGGAACGTACGGGCTTATTTACGCGATCACGGATGAAGTCCATCAATTATTTATTCCCGGACGCAGTGGAGAAGTGTTGGATGTCTGCATTGATTTCGGTGGCGTTTTAACCGGAATTGCAATCGTAAGCTGTATCATCATACTCTATCGGAAGAAAAAAGAGGTTGTGGCGAAATAGAAACGCCACAACTTTTTTTGAAAATTTCTCCGACTTTTAACAAATTGTTCATACCAATGTAAAAAAGATAGTATATGATGTATTTATAGAGAAAAAGATAGGTATGTAACAAGATGTATCCAAGAGGGGAGACAATATGGAAAACATGCATGATTTTGAAGAAAAAGATATCAAGGAACCGAAAGAATCATTAGAACGGGATATGGAAACTTTTCATAAACAGGAAGAGGAAGCGAAAACATCTGATTGGTATTCAGACGACTATGAGCCCGCAATCAGTGGAACGGTATCGGAAAAACACGCGCTTTCTGTGTATGAACCAAAGGTGAAAAAGAAGCGCGGCGGAAGTGTGCTGATTGCGACTATTTTGAGTTCTGTTATTACTTCGGCTTTGTGCTTTTTGATTTTTAGCATGGTGTTTGGAAGATTTGGGACAGACGCGCAGAGAAAACCCGATACACAGATATTAAACGTACATGGCTCTCCTGCAGACCATAAAACTGATAAAAATGGCGAGCAAGTGCCGAACGGACCGTTATCTGTTCCGGATATTTATGATAAAGTTTCCCCTGCGGTAGTGAGTATCAAAGTAAGTAGCCAGCGTGGCGGATATTTAAGCGAAACAGTTGCAACGGGGTCCGGCTCCGGTGTGATTTTAACAGAGGACGGATATATCGTTACAAATAACCATGTGGTAGATGGCGGCGCCATTATTACAGTAAAAACCATCGCAAATCAGACTTTGGATGCACAGGTTGTCGGAACAGATCCGAGAACAGATCTTGCGGTATTAAAAGTAGAGTGTGATAAAGAGCTCCCCTTTGCAGAACTCGGAGATTCTTCTTCGCTTCGTGTAGGAGATCAGGCGATTGCCATCGGAAATCCTTTGCAGGATGAACTTGTAAGTACACTCACGGTTGGAAACATCAGCGCGATTAACAGAACGATGGTCATTGAAGAAAGACAGATGACGCTCCTACAGACAGATGCAGCGATTAATCCCGGAAACTCCGGCGGAGCACTCATCAACGTTTATGGCCAGGTAATTGGTATCACAACCGCAAAATCCACAGGCTATGATGTAGAAGGCCTCGGCTTTGCAATTCCGATTAACGAAGCAATTCCGATTGTAGAATCTATTATTGAGCATGGATATGTAAAAGGAAGACCTTTGGTTGGTATTACCGGGATTGACGTTACAGAACAGATTGCAAAAGCAAACAATCTGCCTGTTGGTGTGTATGTAAAATCTGTGATAGAAGGTGGCGCGGCAGATAAAGGCGGCGTAAAACCCGGCGATGTGATTTTGAAATTCGGTGGAAAAGAAGTAAAGAGCATCGACGAAATCAATGAACTCAGAGATGATTATAAAGTTGGAGACACAGTGGAGCTTATCGTTTCCAGAAACGGGGAAAAGAAAAAGATAAAAATCATTTTGCAGGAAGAAAGACCGGTTGAAGAACTTGCGGAAGAGAGTGTAGAACAGATTCCGCCGGAAGCGTATGAAACGTACCAGTATCCGGAAGATTTCTTCTCATGGTTTGGAAGATAAAGTAGTTTTAACAGCGGCGCTTTGCGTCGCTGTTTTTTTGTTGGCAGAACGTTTCAAGAGAGTTGGGCGGGTTGACAAAAATTATATAATATGTTATGATGGGCACAGTAGTAAAAGATAAATTATGTGATTTCATTTTTAATATGCGGAGGCAGTCACATGGCAAGAAAAGAAAAAGAAAACAGTGGTTTACAAATTATTATAGTAGGTTGCGGTAAAGTAGGAAATACGCTTGTGAGCCGTCTTTCAGAAGAAGGTCATAACATCACGGTAATTGATAAAAGTGCAAGCGTAATTCAAGCTGTTTGCGAAACGTATGACGTTTTAGGTATTATCGGAAACGGCGCAAGTTTTAATGTGCAGCTTGAAGCCGGTATTGAAAATACGGACTTAATTATCGCAGTGACAGAATCGGATGAATTGAATCTGCTTTGTTGTACCATTGCAAAGAAGGTTGGTAACTGTGCAACAATTGCGCGTGTAAGAAACCCCGATTACAGTCATGAACTTTATTATCTGCGTGAAAAGTTGGGACTTTCCATGATCATTAATCCGGAACTTGAAACGGCGAATACCATTGCGCGTGTTCTTCGTTTCCCGACGGCGCTTTCCATTAAGGCGTTTGCAAAAGGTCAGGTTGAAATGATTAAGTTTAAAATTCCGGAAGATAATATGTTAGACGGAAAGGCGCTTTTCCAGTTGCAACAAAAAGAACCGGTTCTGTTTTGTGCAGTAGAACGAGAAGGCGAACTCGTTATCCCGGACGGAAGTTTCGTTTTAAAATCCGGAGACACAGTGTCTTTTGTAGCAACCGTACATCGTGCGCATGCATTTTTCCGTCATATCGGGCTTAAGAACCATCACGTAGCAAACTGTATGATGATCGGCGGCGGAAAGACCTCTTATTATCTGGCAAAGCAGCTTTTGGAAATGGGTGTCGAGGTAAAAATCATTGACCTTGATATGAATCGCTGTGAAGAACTCAGCGTACTTTTAGACAAAGCAGTTATCATCTGTGGTGACGGTGCAGACGAGCAGCTTTTAGCGCGTGAAGGAATTGACAGAATGGAGTCCTTTATCGCCCTCACCGGTATGGATGAAGAAAATATTTTATTAACTCTTCACGCAAAAAGAAATCCGCACACAAAAGTAATTACAAAAGTAAACAGAATCACGTTTAACAACGTGATTGATAGTTTAGAACTTGGTAGTGTCGTATACCCGAAATATATCACGGCAGAATCTATTATTGCGTATGTTCGTGCAAAACATAATTCTGTTGGAAGTAACTTAGAAACGCTTTATCATATCTTTGATGACCGCGCAGAAGCGCTCGAATTTAAAATTAGAAGTGAATCTGAAGTTACCGGCATCCCCTTTAAAGATTTAAATCTTAAGAAAAATCTTTTGGTTGCTTGTATTTTAAGAAAGGGAAAAGCCATTATTCCAAATGGTCTTGATTCCATCGAGGTAGGGGATACTGTGATTATTGTAACGATGCACACGGGACTCAGTGACATCGGCGATATTTTAGAAAACTAAACGCGAGGAAATACTATGAATGTTCGGGCAATAATTTATATTTTAGGCTGGATTTTAAATATGGAGGGCGTATTTTTACTTCTCCCGTTTCTGGTTTCGTTAATTTATCACGAACCACAGGGAATGGCGTTTTTATTTGTTGCGCTTCTTTGTATTTTAATCGGTATGATAATGATTCTAAAAAAGCCGCGCAACATGGTCTTTTATGAAAAAGAAGGCTATGTAACAGTTGCTTTTAGCTGGATTTTACTTAGTTTCTTTGGAGCGCTTCCGTTCTATTTCGGAGGAGAGATTCCAAAGTTTGTCGATGCGCTTTTTGAAACGGTTTCCGGCTTTACGACAACGGGCGCAAGTATTTTGTCAAATCCGGAAACACTTTCACATGCAAGCCTTTTTTGGCGCAGTTTCACGCATTGGATTGGCGGCATGGGTGTCTTGGTGTTTTTGCTTGCAATTATGCCTTTAACCAAAGGAGGCTCTCCTATCCATTTGCTTCGCGCAGAAAGCCCGGGGCCTTTGGTAGAAAGACTTCTTCCGAAACTTCAAAATACAGCACTCGTTTTATATGTGATGTATATTGTTTTGTCTGTTTTAGAATTGGTCTTTTTGTTGCTTGGCGGAATGAAATTGTTTGATGCAGTTACCACCATGTTTGGTACAGCGGGTACCGGTGGTTTTGCGATAAAAAGTGACAGTATCGCAGGCTATTCTCCATATATTCAGTGGGTAGTCGGCATCTTTATGATGTTGTTCGGGGTTAACTTCAGCGCATATTTTCTGATTTATTTAAAGAAGTGGGGAAAAGCACTTCGTTATGAGGAAATTCGTTATTATTTCGGCATCATTTTTGTTGCAACTCTTTTGATTTTTGCACAGACCTTTACACGTGAAATGGGCGTAGAAGAAACACTTAGACATTCCTTTTTCCAAGTCTCCTCAGTGATCACAACAACCGGTTTTGCGACAACTGATTTTAATCTTTGGCCGTCGCTTTCAAAAATTGTACTGGTGTCATTGATGTTTGTTGGTGCTTGTGCCGGCAGTACCGGTGGTGGTATTAAGGTTTCGAGAATTACAACTTTAGTTAAAACGGTGAAGAAAGAACTGATGATTTATATTCATCCGGGTAGTGTGAAGAAAATCAAGTCAGAAGGAAAAGTTGTAAACCACGAAGTGATTCGTGCAATTAATGTGTTTTTCATCACGTATGTTTTGATTTTTGTAGCGTCTGTTTTGTTAATTTCGTTTGAAAATCATGACCTTGTAACAACGTTTACTTCTGTTCTTGCGGCATTTAATAATATTGGTCCGGGACTCGCTGAAGTGGGTCCGACAGGAAACTTCGGTTTTTATTCGGGCTTTTCAAAACTGGTTTTAATGTTTGATATGCTTGCAGGAAGGCTTGAAATTTATCCAATGTTAATGATTTTCCATTACGGCATGTGGAAATCGAGTCTTCGTCCGGGAATTCGTCGCAGACTTGCAAAGCGTCAAGTAGCAAAATCATAAGAGGGAATCATCGTTTATGAAAACAGGATTGGTTTTAGAGGGCGGCGCAATGCGCGGAATGTTTACAGCAGGCGTCCTCGATGTGTTTATGGAAAGTGGAATTACTTTCCCGGGCGCAGTTGGTGTTTCAGCCGGTGCGGCATTTGGGTGTAATTTTAAATCAGGACAAATCGGACGTGCGATTCGTTATAACGAAACGTTTTGTAAAGATAAACGCTTCTGCAGTTTCCGTTCGCTTCTTACGACCGGCGACTTATATGGTGCAGACTTTTGTTACCGCGTTGTGCCGACGGAACACGATATTTTTGATTACAAAACGTACTGCAAAAATCCTATGGATTTTTATGTTGTGTGCACGGATGTAGAAACGGGCAAACCGTTTTATAAAAACTGTATCTGGAAAGAAGAAGAGTGGGAGAAGAGTAATTGCTTTGAATGGTTCAGAGCATCCGCTTCTATGCCGCTTGTGTCGCGTGTTGTTGAAATAGAAGGAAGAAAATTTTTAGATGGAGGCGTATCAGACTCCATTCCGCTCCGCTTTTTTGAATCTCTGGGGTATGAAAAAAACGTGGTCATTGTTACAAGACCTCACGGCTACCGAAAAAGCAAAAATAAATTAGCGCCTTTTCTTTCTGTCGTGATGAAGAAATATCCAAATCTCGCAGACGCCATGAAGAAAAGACACGTGATGTATAACGAAACGCTCGACCACATCAAAGAGCAGGAAGAAAAAGGAAATGTTTTCTGTATTCGCCCTGATGTTCCGCTTCCAGCGGGACATATCGAGCATAAAAAAGAAGTGCTCCGAGAGACTTATAACATCGGTCGACGTGTCGCAAAAGAAAAATTAAACGAAATAAAAGAATTTTTAAAATAAAAAAACAAGCAGGGAATTTCCCTGCTTGTTTTTTTATTATGCAATTAAACTGTTTCTACGGTTTCTGCAGAATCTACATCTTTTTCTTCTGCTTCTGCTTTTGCTTCTTTCTTTTTAAAAACCTTAATCACTTTGTCGAGGACTGTGGGAACGGTGTCGATAATGTCTTCCACCGGGTTTGCTGCTTTTTCAATCGGCATTAATTTAATCTGATCCTGACCGACAACCATAAATGCAACGGGCTCAATAGATGCGCCGCCACCGGAACCGCCACCGAAGTTTGCGTTTGTGTTTTCGCTTGCTGCCTGTCCAAAATCAGACCCGCCTGCACCAAAACCAAAAGAAACTTTTGAAATCGGGATAATCACTGTTCCGTCTTTAGATTCTACGGGTTCACCTACGATGGTGTTTACATCAACCATGTCTTTGATGCTCTGCATTGCTCTTTCCATTAAACCGTTAATTGGATGTTCTGCCATAATTTAGCACCGCCTTATCTTGTATTTTTTATTTGTTTACTCTTTATATATTTTGTCGTCCGCTTGATGCTTTGATACATCTTAAAAAAACGGAACGGCTGAATGACAAAAATGACTTTCAATGAGGTTTCAAATCGCTTGTGATCGAAGTCAGGAAAAACGTCCATGTGCATTTTTTCAATACCGATTAAAGAATCAATGATTTTTAAAAGTAGCGTTCCTGTGGTCCAGACTGCGCCGGTAGTGATTCCGGTGGTTGCCGCGTTATCAAATCCGAAAGCAATCCGAAAATCAAGTTCTTTGCAGGAGAGATGTTTTCTTACATAAGAAAGGAGTTCTGAAAGTTCCTTTTTTGAAACGGTGTAGATGCTTTTTAGGTTGTCTACCGATTCTTTAAAACTTTCAAAGGAAAATGGCTCTTTCTTTTTCTGTGTTTTCTGTTTTTTTCTCATCTTTCTTCGCTCTTTGGCGTCTACTTTATCCCTTTTAGTATGAATCGGAATGGGGATTAAAATACCAAATAAACTAACATATAACAAGATTTTCTTTCTGTTTGTTGTTTTTAAGTAATGTATTCCGAATTGCAAGGGAACAAATAGCAAAAGGCCAACGAATATGATGAGGAATAGTGTTATCCAAAGGAATGGCATTTCCATCACCCTTTTTTCTTTTATGCCTCAACCTGAGGCTCTGTTTCATTGGAAATTTCGCTTGTATCTGCACTGTTTTCTAAATCCATAGAAAGTTCTGTCTGCACAACCGGTGCAATCACATCGTCTAATGTATCTGCATCGGGGAGATCTGTTAAAGAAGAAAGTCCGAAACTTCTTAAAAACTCTTTCGTTGTTACGTAGAGAATCGGACGGCCCGGAGCATCTAATCTTCCACTTTCTTCAATGAGTCCGCGCTCTAATAGTTTTCCCATCGGACCATCACAGTTTACGCCACGGATAAATTCAATGCTTCCGCGCGTTACGGGCTGATGATATGCGATGATAGAAAGTGTTTCTAAGGCCGCGTGAGAAAGCGGTTGTTTTTTCTTCGTTTCTGCGAGTTTTGTAACAAATTCGAAGTTTTCTTCTACGGTTTTTAATTGTACATAGGAATCATATTCAGAAACGGTGATGCCGCGACCGTTTTCTTCATAAAACGATTTTAATGCATCAATTTCCGTTTGTAATTCTTCTAACGAAAGTTCTAAAATTTCTGCGAGTTGCGGCTTTGTAATTCCGTCACCCGACACAAATAAAAGACTTTCCAAAACAGAATTAATACTCATCTACAATGTCGCCCTCCTTGAGCTGCTCAATATAAAGATCGCCGTCCACAAGCTGTGCCTGAATGATCTCGAGTTTTATCATTTCCAAAAGTGCCAAAAAAGTTGCAATGATGGAAGGACGTGTGTCAATGTCTTCAAAGAGTGAAGAAAACGTGACTTTTTTCTTGCTCTTTAAGCGTGTTTTGATATAATCTGCACGCGATTTTACCGAAACAGGCGCTCTTCCCGCAATACCTGAAAAAGCACTTTTCGGGGGTGGCTCTTTTCTTGCTTTTTTGTCGAGCACAGCCAAAAATGCATCAAACAGCATGTCCACTTCGTATGTCTGATCAGAGTAGTCCGCCGGAATCTGGGGAAGCGGCTCGGGATCTTTATAAAAACTATAGTAGTCAGAAAACTCTTTTTCTTCCAAAAGTTCTGAAATGATTTTCATTTTCTGGTATTCTGCCAAACGGCGTGCAAGATCCATTCTCGGATCGTCTTCCTCCGCTTCTTCGCGTTTCGGAAGCAGCATTTTCGATTTGATATAAAGAAGTTCTGATGCCATTACGACAAATTCACTTGAATACTCAATGTCAAACTCTTTTAAAGCGTCCATATATTCAAAATATTGCTTTGTGATTTCCACGATGGGAATATCGTAAATGCTCACTTTGTTTTTCTTTAAAAGGTGCAGTAAAAGTTCTAAAGGACCTTCGAAAACCTCGAGTTTTACGGCATGGCGGTCCTGGTCAAATAATTCTTCCACTAAAAGCCACCTCCTGCTAAAAACAGAAGTACGCTCAGGATAATTTCGTTGAAGAAATTTAAAATCGGGCTTAAAACACCCAAATAAAGCGCTGCGGCCAAAACCAAAAAGCCGAATTGTTCATAGCGCATAATTTCGTAGTAAATTTTTCTCGGAAGAAGCGAAAGAAAAATTTTAGAACCGTCTAAAGGCGGAATCGGAATTAAGTTAAACACACCAAGTCCTAAGTTGATTAAGATAAAGTAACTTAAGAATGTGTCAAAATATATGTTCGGGAAAAGAGGGAACACATGCACAGCTAAAATAACACCGATGTATGCCATAATAAAGTTAGATATCGGGCCTGCCAGTGCGGTCACAACCGTTCCACGTTTTAAGTTTTTGAAATAATTCGGGTTAATTCTTACAGGTTTTGCCCAACCGAAGCGAAACAGAAGAAGACAAACCGCGCCGACGGGGTCAATGTGCTTTAATGGATTTAAGGAAAGACGGCCATCGTATTTTGCGGTGGGATCACCCATTTTGAAAGCTGCAAATCCGTGAGAAAGCTCATGCACACTGATGGCGAGAAGTACAACCACCAAACGGATAAGCACGCCTATGAAACTTCCGAAATTCAAGCCGGGATTTAAAATATCACGAATCAAGTTATAACACTCCTATATTTTATTACTTCTATTATAATGCAAAAAACAGATTCTGTAAATAGAAGAAACCAAACTTTAACACGAAATTCATATTTTTTTTGTTTTTTTCGAAAAAACTCTTCCCAAGTAAAAAAATATTTGGTATAATGAAAATAACGAATAAAGAGAAAGGTTTGATTCACATGACAGAGCAGGTAAGACAGATTGCACAAAGACTCGTTGGACTTCGCGAAGCAGAGGATATGACAGCAGAAACGCTTGCAAACCTCATTGGCGTTCCGATTGAAACATACAAAAAATATGAAAATGCAGAAGAGGATATTCCGGTCAGTGTTTTATATGATGTTGCAGGACATTTCGGATTAGAACTCACAGAGCTTCTTTCCGGTTCCGCGCCGAAACTAAAAGTTTACAGTCACATCAAAAGCGGCAAAGGCCTTGCGATTGAAAGAAGAAAAGAATATGCATATCAGAATCTTTCCTATAACTTTGCAAGTGCGCATTCTGAGGCGCTCTTAGTTACTGTTCCTGTTTCAAAAGAAGATGAGCCCATGGCGCTCACCACCCACGGCGGACAGGAGTTTAACTATCTTTTAGAGGGCAGAATGGAAATCGTAATCGACAAAAACAAAATTATTTTAGAACCTGGCGATAGTCTTTATTTCGATTCAAAGTATCCCCACGGAATGAAAGCATTGGACGGAAAACCAGCAAAATTTGTTTGTGTTATCATGAGATAATCGGTTCTGTCAAAAGAAAAGAAAGCATAAGATAAAAGGATGAAAACAATCGTTTTCATCCTTTTTGTTTTTGTGTTTGCATGAGAATCTTCAAGGTGGGAGAAATTTGAAAAATCTTGCAGGATTTTGTAAAATAACTATAGACAAACGCTATCTTTTCTGTTATACTATAAATGGTATCATTTAGGCGTCTGCGCCTAATTGTTATTTTCTTAACAAAGTTATATTTAATAAAAAATATTTTACTATCTTAAGGGGGCAAATCACTTGAGCGAAATGAGTAAGATTCCTTTCTCCGGCACAAAGGAGCAGGAAGCAAAGCTAATGGAAATCATCGCAAACCACAAGGGACAGGACGGCGCATTGATTCCCGTGCTTCATGAAGCACAGGCACTTTATGGCTACCTTCCCATTGAAGTTCAGGAAATGATTTCAGATGGTCTGAACGTTCCTATGAGCGAAATCTACGGTGTAGTAACATTTTACACACAGTTTACAACAGAACCGAAGGGCAAGTTCCACATCGCAGTATGTTTAGGAACGGCTTGCTACGTAAAAGGTTCCGGCGTAATCATTGACAAAATCAAAGAAAAACTTGGCATTGACGTTGGCGAATGCACACCTGACGGTAAATTTTCTTTAGAAGCAACCCGTTGTATCGGTGCCTGCGGTCTGGCTCCCGTACTCACAATCAATGATGAAGTTTACGGCAGACTCGAAACCGATGATGTAGACGACGTTTTAGCAAAATATTTATAATTTTGTGAGGGTATTATGCTTGAAATCTCACTGCACATTTTAGACATCGTCAATAATTCAGTAAAAGCAGAAGCGAGTCTTATTTCTGTTACGGTGGAAGAAGCAAAAAAAGAAAATCTTTTAAAAATCACCATAGAAGATAACGGCTGTGGGATGGACGAAGATTTCTTAAAAGAAGTGCTCGATCCATTTCGCACCACCAGAACCACCCGAAAGGTTGGTATGGGACTTTCGCTTTTTAAGGCGGCAGCAGAGAATACGGGCGGCGGTCTTACCATTTCATCTGAACAACATGTTGGCACGAAGGTAAACGTTTGGTTTACTTATGATCATATCGACAGACAACCCTTGGGCGATATGGCAGAAACGATGCTTACATTAATCAGTGGAAATGAATCTGTTGATTTTGTGTATACGCACGCGGTGAATGAAAATAGTTTCAAACTGGATACCCGTGAAATCAAAAAGATTTTGGGGGATGAAATTTCTCTTGGAAGTCCTGAAATTGTGATGTGGCTTTCTGGCTACATCCATGAAGGTCTTTTAGAAATTTCAGCTTCGTGATTATTTTATGAAAAGAGGTACGTTGAATGAAAAGCTTAGCAGAACTCGAAGCAATCAAAAATAAAATTAAAAGTCAGGTAGATATCAGAAAAGATTCTGACGACGATACAGTTCGCATCGTTGTCGGCATGGCAACTTGTGGTATTGCTGCAGGTGCAAGACCGGTACTCTCTGCTTTGGTTGACGAAGTGAATAAAAGAGGTCTTTCCAATGTAACTGTTGCACAGACCGGTTGTATCGGTATGTGCAGACTCGAGCCCATCGTTGAAGTAATGGCGCCGGGCAAAGAAAAGGTTACATATGTAAAAATGACAGAAGAAAAAGCAAAGAAAGTTATCGCTGACCATGTTGTAAACGGAAACGTTGTTTCTGAGTACACCATCGGCGCAGTGCAAGAATAATCGGGGAGGAGACAGATAAATGGATTTTGCAAGATCACACGTGCTTGTCTGTGGCGGTACCGGTTGTACCTCCTCCGGCGGCGTAAAAATCATTGAAGAATTTGAAAAATGCTTAAAAGAAAAAGACTTAGAAAAAGAAGTTAAAGTGATAAGGACCGGTTGCTTCGGTCTTTGTGCATTGGGTCCGGTCGTAGTTGTATATCCGGAAGGTGCATTCTATAGCATGGTTCAGCCGGAAGATGTTGCTGAAATCGTTGAAGAACATCTTTTAAAGGGCAGAATCGTTACAAGACTTTTATACGATGAAACTGTAGAAGAAGACAACTCCATCAAATCCTTAAATGAAGTTGACTTTTATAAAAAACAGCAGAGAATTGCACTTCGTAACTGTGGTGTAATTGACCCTGAAACCATTGAAGAATACATCGGAACAGATGGTTATAAAGCCCTCGGTAAAGTGTTAACAGAAATGAAACCGCAGGAAGTTGTAGATATCATCAAAGAATCCGGTCTTCGTGGCCGTGGCGGCGGCGGTTTCTCCACAGGTATGAAATGGATGTTTACTGCAAACGCTGAAGGTCCCGATGGAAAATATGTTGCATGTAATGCCGACGAAGGTGACCCGGGCGCATTCATGGATCGTTCCATCTTAGAAGGTGACCCTCATGCAATTATCGAAGCAATGGCAATTGCAGCTTACGCAGTAGGCGCAGATCAGGGCTATGTATATATTCGTGCAGAATATCCCATCGCCGTTAAGAGATTGCAGATTGCAATTGATCAGGCAAAAGAATATGGCCTCTTAGGCAAAAACATCTTCGGCACAGACTTTAGCTTCGACTTGGGCATCCGTCTCGGTGCGGGCGCATTCGTTTGTGGTGAAGAAACTGCTTTAATCACATCGATTGAAGGTCACAGAGGTGAACCGAGACCCCGTCCGCCGTTCCCGGCAGTAAAAGGTCTGTGGCAGAAACCTACACTTTTAAATAACGTTGAAACCTATGCAAACATCGCACAGATCATCTTAAACGGTGCAGATTGGTTTAAGGGAATCGGTACAGAAAAGAGTAAGGGTACCAAGGTATTCGCATTGGGCGGTAAAATTAAAAATACCGGTCTTGTTGAAATCCCGATGGGTACAACACTTCGCGAAATCGTTGAAGAAA
>JAZRET010000011.1:0-1192 GCA_045660945.1 Congzhengia sp. | reverse complement strand
AATAAACCAAAGGGCTATATTGCGACGGCAAGCGATGAGCGTGGCAGGGATACCGTTACAGAACTCGTAGCCGATTTAGATGCACGGCTCTACCCCGTCGGAAGACTCGACCTTTTGAGCGAAGGGCTTTTGTTTTTAACAAACGATGGCGATTTTGCGTTTAAAATGACGCATCCGGGGCATCAGATAAAGAAAAAATATCAGGTAGTGGTTTCTCCCGTACCGCAGTTTGAAGATTTGGAAAACTTAAGAAAAGGAGTAGATATCGGCGGCTATGTAACGGCGCCTGCAACCGTAACGCTTGCAAACGAAGAAGAACGCACGGCACAATTAAATTTCACAATTTCTGAGGGGAAAAATCGTCAAATCAGAAAAATGTGTGAAGCGGTAGGGCTCAGGGTTTTAAGACTAAAGCGCGTAAACATCGGCGGCGTTTCCTTAGGTACACTTCCCGTGGGGAAATGGCGTCATTTAACAGAAGCAGAACTAGAAAAATTAAACGGCGGTGAAGAAAATGCTCGAAATCAAAAGAGAAGAAAATAAAGAAGAAGCAAAGGCGTTTTTAAAAGAACTTGGCATTTTTTGCGATATTGAAAACGACAATGTGATGTGCGCAAGGGAAAAGGACGAAATTTTGGCGGTCGGCGCGCTTTCCCTTAAAAACTATAAAGTATTTCTGGATTTGGCAGTGTGCAAAGGAGATATAAATGAAAATCTTCCCTTGGTGCTCGGGCTTATGAAGTCGCTTTTAAACTTTGCAGACCTCAGAGGCATTAAAGAGGTGTATGGTTCAAACGAAACGTTGTTTCCGCTTTATCGGATGCTTCGATTCCAAAAAGACGAGTCTTTTCAAGAGGAAATATATAAACTGTCTTTAGAAGGATATTTTACCTGCGACAGTTGCAGTCATTCATAAAAAAATCATTTGCGCTTATGAGTTTTTCATAGGCGCTTATTTTTTACATAAAAATAAGGAAAATTCTCCGTTTTTTTGAAGATTTCTCTTTCTTTTTTTTTGAATTTGTGGTAAAATATAATATGATAAGATAGGTTTGATTTAAAACAGAAGGATGTGTTTCGTTGGACGCAAGATTTCAAAGAAATGAGATGCTCATTGGAACAGAAAACATAAATATTTTAAAACATGCAAAGGTCATTTTGTTTGGCGTCGGCGGTGTCGGAAGCAGCGTAG
>JAZRET010000010.1:0-1287 GCA_045660945.1 Congzhengia sp. | reverse complement strand
TTTGCAACGGGAGCAAGAGAAAATTCCGGAAGCCATTCGCCTTTCGGACGTCCGAGATGGGAGCAAAGGATTACTTTTGCGCCGTTTTCGATTAAATACTTAATGGTCGGAAGTGCACCAACGATTCTGTTATCGTCTGTGATTTCCTGTTTGTCGTTGAGGGGCACGTTAAAGTCGCATCTTACTAAGACTTTTTTGCCCTGAACCTGAATGTCTTCTACGTTTAATTTCATGTTTTCCACCTCGTTAAAAATTTTCTTTTTTTCTTAATACCTATCCTTATATATTATACGATATATTTTGCACAATTTCAAGTATTATATCAAAAAAATGGATAAATTTTTATCAAACTTTTTAAGAGTCACTTTTAAAAATTTTACAATTTGTTGATGATTTTTTTGTATCTTTGTGATATACTTAAATATATCAACGTAAGAAAAGAGAAAAGAAATGTTCGGATACGTAACAGTTCATAAAGAAGAACTCAAAATCAAAGACTATGACATATACCGCTCTTTTTATTGCGGTTTGTGTAAACAACTAAAGGCAGAATACGGATTTTCTTCGCGCCTGATTTTAAATTACGATTCCGTATTTTTGGCGCTTCTGCTCTCTTCCGTTTTAGAAGAAAATACAGTTTGCGCGTCTGAACGCTGCATGATGCACCCTGTAAATAGAAGGCCGGTAAGAAAACAGTCAGACTGTCTTTCATACAGTGCGGGCGTGATGCTGATTTTGGCACTTTTAAAACTTTCCGACAATATCAAAGATGATAAAAGCATAAAAGACTTATTAATATCACTCTTTCTTTTAAAAGCGCGGTTTCGCGTAAGGAAAAAGTATGGCAAATTATATTCCGAATGCAAAAAACACATTGACGCTTTATCGAAACTCGAGAAAGAAAACTGTGAAAACCCTGATGCAGTGGCACACGAATTTGCCTCGATTTTGGAAAAACTGTTTGCGCCGGACTTTTTAAAAGACGAAACAGAAAAAAGAGTTCTTTCGCATTTAGGCTATTCACTTGGAAGGTTTATTTATCTTTTAGATGCCTATGAAGACTTCGAGGAAGACAAAAAACGAAAACGCTATAATCCTTTCCTTGCAGGCGGCGCACGCCCGGAAAAGAAAGAATTTATTGATTCATTAACGTTTTCCCTCAGTTCTTTTGCGAGTAGTTTTGAACTTTTAAATGTAAAGAAGAATAAAGAAATTTTAGATAACATCATTTACCTCGGTCTGCCCGCAGCACTTGCGCGTGCAACAGCCGATAAAAAGGAGTAAAAC
>JAZRET010000009.1:0-2180 GCA_045660945.1 Congzhengia sp. | reverse complement strand
AGTGTCAACTCCTTGGCCCACAGAACGACATGGCTACGATCCGACTTTTCGTAACGCCGGAACCGTGGGATATGCCCGGTTATGAAAATCAGGTCATTATGGCGGCAGGTGCGTTTGTATCGGGCTCGAGCATCGAAATTTCGGCTGACGGTCCAATCCGTCCGCCGTATGCTGCGTATATGCAGGGAGGACTCACCTATGAAAGCGGAAAACTTTCCGTTCTCTGCGCGGCGAATAATATTATGAATTTGAAAAAGGGGCTGTAGCAAAATGCGCATACCACACAAGGCAAAGACAGCGTATAACAAAGCCTCTATAGTTGTGTTATAAAAATCAGAAGCATACAAAAATTAAGGAAGGAATTCGAAATAACGAATTCCTTCTATTTTATGCCTTGTGTTTTGAACAAACTTCACCGCTCGGCGTACTAGTGTACGCCTTCGGGTGTCCCTACGGGTTCAGTTTGTCCAATCTGCACCATTTTCCGTCCATCCCGAAAAAGAGGCTATAGCAAAACAAAATCGTTTTGCTATAGCCTCTTTATTGTTAAAGTTCAAATATCGTTTGCTGTTGTTCTGTTGGTGTACTTTCGTGTTTTACGCCGAAGTGCTCATATGCTTTTGACGTTGCCATTCTTCCGCGCGGTGTACGGTTTAAAAATCCTAATTGCAAAAGATACGGCTCATAAACATCTTCAATGGTGGTTGCGTCTTCGCCGATGGATGCAGCGAGCGTATCGAGCCCCACGGGGCCGCCGCCAAAGTTTTCGATGATAAACATCATCATTTTGCGGTCAATCATGTCAAGGCCTAAATTGTCCACTTCCATACGGGACAGCGCCTCGTCAGCAATTTGGGCGGTAATCGTTCCGTCGCCCTTTACTTCTGCAAAATCGCGGACACGCTTTAGCATACGATTTGCAATTCTCGGCGTTCCTCTTGAGCGGCGGGCGATTTCTAAAGCGCCGCTTTCGTCAATGCGCGTTCCTAAAATGTCGGCGGAGCGCACAACGATTTTCTTGAGTTCTTCCGGTGTGTACAGTTCCAAACGACTGATGACACCGAAACGGTCGCGGAGAGGAGCGGTGAGAAGTCCCGTTCTTGTTGTCGCGCCGATTAACGTAAATTTCGGAAGGTCTAAACGAACAGAATGTGCGCCCGGGCCTTTTCCTAAGATGATATCGAGCGAATAGTCTTCCATCGCGGGGTATAAAATTTCTTCCACGCTACGGGAAAGTCTGTGAATTTCATCAATAAATAAAATATCGTTTTGCGATAAACTTGTGAGTATCGCGGCGAGATCCCCTGCTTTTTCAATCGCCGGGCCGGAGGTTACACGAATGGAAACACCCATCTCGTTTGCGATGATGCCGGCAAGTGTTGTTTTGCCGAGTCCGGGAGGACCATAAAGAAGCACATGGTCTAAAGACTCTCTTCTTGCTTTTGCGGCTTCAATATAAATGGAAAGGTTTTCTTTTACTTTTTCCTGCCCGATATATTCTGAGAGCACTCTCGGGCGCAGGCTAAATTCTACTTCGTTATCTTCGCCGAGCGTTCTCGACGAAACGATTCTTTCTTCAAATCCTTGTTCTATCGGCATATGCTACCTCCTATTGTTTCATCAACCGGATGAGTGCCGCCTTGATGGTTTCTTCTGTGCTTAAATCGGCGGAAACGGATGCGACTGCGCGCATTGCTTCGGATTGAGAATATCCTAAAACAACCAAAGCATCTACTGCATCATTTCCGCCGCTTACGGGCGTAATCACTGCGCTATCCGTTCCGTCCAAATGAATTTCTTTTCCCTTTAATTTGTCTTTTAATTCTAAGACAATTTTTTGCGCAAGTTTAGGGCCAACACCTTGTGCTTTTGTGATGGATTTATAATCATCTGTTACGACGGCAAGCGTTAACGCCTGCGGCGAGAGAACGGATAAAATAGAGAGTGCCGCTTTCGGACCTGCACCGCTCACGGAGATAATCATTTTAAACATCTCCAGTTCTTCACGGGTTAAAAAGCCGTATAAATCAAAAATATCTTCTGCAACGCGCAAAAACGTGTGAATTCTTTTTTGTTCGCCTACCTTTAAGGTAGCGAGGGCAGAAGGTGCCATATAAATGCGCGCACCGAAGCCACCGTTATTTAAGACTGCGGCATTTTCTTCGATATATTCAACTGTT
>JAZRET010000008.1:0-2112 GCA_045660945.1 Congzhengia sp. | reverse complement strand
CCGGTTTTTTATTGACATTTTTTTCATTTTGTGCGAGAATGAAATAAGACTTTTCCGGATGCGCAAACGAATTTACGCACCTGGATATAAAGGAGACATCCTATGAAAAAAACACTTGATTTTTTGAAACAAGAGGCTGTTTTATGCATTTCCCTTTTGCTTGCCGTTATATCCCTTTTTTTCGTTTCACCATCAATCAAAACACTCAACCATATTGATTTTCGCACACTTTCCCTTTTGTTGTGTTTAATGATTGTGGTGGAAGGTTTAAACCATCTTGGTGTGTTCTTTTCCTTGGCTGAAAAACTACTTAAAAAAATAAAAACGTTGCGTGGTCTTACAATAGTTCTTACGTCTTTGTGCTTTTTCTCTTCTATGCTGATTACAAATGACGTTGCTTTAATTACGTTCGTACCGTTTACGATCGTAACGCTTACGCTTACGGGGAAAAGAAGTGCTCTCATCCCGATTATTGTTTTGGAAACGATTGCGGCAAATTTAGGAAGTATGTTAACACCTATCGGAAACCCGCAGAACTTATATCTCTTTTCCCATTATGAGATGTCTATTTCCTCCTTTTTCAAAGCAATTTTTCCTTACGCACTTTTCTCCTTTTTCATGCTTTTCCTTTCGTGCTTTCTTCTGAAGCCTGAAAAATTGACGCTTGAAAGAAAAGAATATAATGTCCCTTTTCAAAAGACACACTGCTTCTTTTATGCAGTTTTATTTTTACTTTCACTACTCACGGTGTTTCGCGTACTTCCCTACCCAATAGTACTTTTGATTTGTATGGCTTCAGCATTTTTCCTTGACCGAAAGATATTAAAACATTTAGATTATAGCTTACTTCTCACATTCGTATTTTTGTTTGTGTTCATTGGAAACTTAAGTGAAATCCCCGCCGTGAGCATCTATTTAAAAGAGATTCTGTTTGAAAAAGAAGTTTTGCTTTCGGTACTTTTAAGTCAAATATTTTCAAACGTTCCCACGGCAATACTCCTTTCAGGTTTCACCGATAACGGAACCGCACTTTTAATTGGCACAAATTTAGGTGGACTCGGCACGCTGATTGCCTCTATGGCAAGCCTCATTTCCTTTAAGTTTATTGCAAGAGAAAAGGTTGGAGCGCTAAAGTATCTCCTATACTTTACTGTTTTAAATATCGTATTTTTAATCTTGAATCTAATATTGTGGTTTATCCTAAAATAAAAAAAGACCGTCGTAAGACGGTCTTTTTTATTATCTGTTTGGATATTCAGTTTCTACAAATTTTCTGATAACGGGGAGTGCCCTTTTTACTTTCTCCGTATCAATGCAATACGCCATACGGAAATATCCCGGGCAACCAAAGGAATCCGCCGGCACAAAGATTAAATCATACTTTAACGCCTTTTCGCAAAAAGCTTTCGCGTCTTCTTCCAATGCTTTCGGGAAAATGTAAAACGTTCCGCCCGGGCGCACTACTGTAAAGCCCAGAGAAACAAGTTCATCATAAATTAAGTTCATATTCGTTTCGTAAACAGAAAGGTCTGCCGTGAGGTCGCAGGTTTCGGCAACTGCAAGCTGCATTAAGGATGCCGGGCAGTTATGACCGATGCCTCTTGAAATCTGACCGCACATTACTACCATTTCTTTTGCAAACGGGCATTCGGGGTTGATGGCCACGTAGCCGATACGTTCGCCGGGAATAGAAAGTGATTTTGAATATGAATAACAACTCAAAGTATATTTATAGTATTTTGAAACATAAACGATTTCTTTTCCGTCAAAGGAAATTTCGCGGTACGGCTCATCGGAAATGATATAGATTTCGTGACCGTATTCTTTTGATTTTTCGGTCAAGATTTCGGCAAGTTTCATGATGGTTTCCTCAGAATACGCAACACCTGACGGGTTGTTCGGTGTATTAATTAACACCGCCATAACTTTATCAGTAAGCATCTCAGAAAACGCATCAAAGTTAATCTGAAAATCTTTTGTATTCGGCGGCACCACCTTTAATGTCGCGCCGGAAAAATTGATATACGGATTATATTCCGGGAAGAACGGCGCAAAGGTTAACACTTCGTCGCCCGGCTCTGTTACACAGCGAACCGCGTGTGCAATCGCGCC
>JAZRET010000007.1:0-2383 GCA_045660945.1 Congzhengia sp. | reverse complement strand
CAGTGTAATACGAAAATGCCATTTCCGTACTCAAACACGGTCATATTTTTTCTCATCTCTTTTAAGCCACGCAACGGTATAATTTTCAATTTTTGATTTTTTGCCACAAATGAAACCTCCGTAGTATCAATTATTTTCCGTTCATATATTTTGCCTTTCGGCTATTTATCATTAGATTAAATTTCCGCACACCTATACTATTTATATATTTTACCACAAAACGTGAAAATAATAAAGAGTTTTTTAAAAATATTTTTCACAAAAAAACCTTGACAAATATGGTTAGTTATGGTAAACTAACCAATGGAGTTAGGCAAGACTAACTCAAAAAGATACAGCAATTTACGCTGAAGGGAATGAAACCAAATGACACTTAAGGATGTTAAGATTGGAAAAACTGCGCGGGTTGTAAAACTTTTGGGTGAAGGTGCCTTAAAAAGACGCATTATGGATATGGGCATTACAAAAGGCGTTGAAATTTATGTCAGAAAAGTTGCTCCCTTAGGTGACCCCATTGAAATTATGGTGCGAGGTTATGAGCTTTCTATCCGCAAAGAAGATGCGGAAATTGTCATAGTTGAGCCCGTGTAAAATAAATTTTTGGTGTTCAGTTAGATCAAACTAACTCCTGACGGGAGGGTACAAAAAATGCAAATTAAAATTGCGCTTGCCGGAAACCCGAACTCCGGCAAAACCACTCTTTTTAATGCGCTTACAGGTTCAAACCAGTATGTTGGAAACTGGCCGGGCGTTACAGTGGAAAAAAAAGAGGGAAATCTAAAAAGTGATAAAGAGGTCGTGCTCACAGACCTTCCGGGTATCTATTCTCTTTCGCCATATACTCTGGAAGAGGTTGTAGCAAGAAACTATTTAATCAACGAGCGCCCCGATGCTATTTTAAATGTGGTGGACGGTACAAATTTAGAAAGAAATCTTTATCTCACCACACAGCTTATGGAAATCGGCATTCCGGTTGTGATTGCAATCAATATGATGGATATCGTGCGTCGAAATGGAGATATCATTCAACTTGAGGAACTAGGAAGAGCGCTCGGTTGTCGCATTATTGAAATCTCTGCTTTAAAGAATGAAGGTATTGAGGAAGCAGCGCAAATTGCGATTGAAGAAGCCAAAAAAGGCACGCGTATGCCGGAACATCACTTTTCCGGTGCAGTGGAACACGCGATTGCACATATTGAAGAAGCGGCGGTGCATCATCTTCCGGAAGAACAGCAAAGATGGTATGCTATCAAGATTTTTGAGCGCGACGAAAGAGTGTTAAAATATCTTGGATTGGATGCACAAGCAGTGTTACATATGGAAAAGGATATTCAGGCTGCAGAACGCGAAATGGACGATGATGCAGAAAGCATTATAACAAATGAACGCTATGAGTATATCACGCGCCTTACAAAGAAGTATTATAAGAAAAAGAATGCAGGAAGACTTTCTGTTTCAGATAAAATTGATTTGATTGTAACAAACCGAATTTTGGCAATTCCGATTTTTGTTTTGATTATGTGGGCGGTTTATACCATTTCCATGAGCACAGTAGGAAACTGGACCGTTGGCTTTATGAATGACACATTGTTTGGTGAATGGATTGTGCCGGCGGCGGAAAACTGGCTTTATGCAATTGGATGTGCGCCGTGGCTAGTATCTTTGGTATCAAGTGGTATCTTAGCCGGCGTTGGAGCAGTTTTGGGATTTGTTCCGCAGATGGTGATACTCTTTTTGTTCTTATCCCTTTTGGAAGATTGCGGCTATATGTCTCGAATCGCGTTTATTATGGATAGGCTCTTTCGAAAATTCGGGCTTTCCGGAAAAAGTTTCATTCCGCTTTTGGTTGCATCAGGATGTGGTGTACCGGGCGTTATGGCAAGCCGTACAATAGAATTAGAGCGTGACCGCAGAATGACGATTATGACCACCTGCTTTATCCCATGCGGTGCAAAAATGCCGATTGTGGGATTTATCGCAGGTGCACTTTTCGGAGGCTCTGCATGGGTGGCTACGTCTGCATATTTTATAGGTATTCTGGCTGTTATTATTTCTGGTGTGATTTTAAAGAAAACAAGGGCGTTTTCAGGAGATCCTGCGCCGTTTATTATGGAACTTCCGGCGTATCACGCACCGGTTGCAAGCAACGTACTTCGCACAACGTGGGAGCGTGGCTGGGACTTTATTAAACGTGCAGGAACAGTGATTTTGGCAGCAAGTGTCATCATTTGGGTTTTAAACAGTTTGAGTTTTGAAGGCGGATTTCACTATATCACGGAAGAAAGAGGCGGCGCATCTGTTTTAGCACTGATTGGTCAGGCAATTTCCTATCTTTTCATTCCGCTGGGATTTGGCAACTGGCAGTCTGCAGTTGCAACGATTT
>JAZRET010000006.1:0-4530 GCA_045660945.1 Congzhengia sp. | reverse complement strand
CTACAATATCGCATCCCATTGCCGGAGCAACATAAAACGCGCCCATTGCCAATACATTCACGCCATTTCCGGTAATCGCTCTTAATGCCGCCGGAACACTTTCTACAACGCCGGCATGAACATGCGGGCACTTACTTGCCGCAATATGAATGCCCATTCCGGTTCCGCAGAATAACAGTGCTCTTTCAAATTCACCTTCAGAAATCATTGCACCCACGCGCAAACCTACTCTATGAAACATTAAATCTGTGTCATTAGGATCAGAATCTGCTTTTACACCCAAATCCGTAATTTTCCAACCTTTTTTTCTTAAATGCTCGCAAACTGCCTCCTTTAGCGGAAAGCCTGCAAAATCTGCTCCAACCACAATTTCCTTGTCCTTCACCATTCTCATAATCATGTCCTCTTTCACTAAAATATTTTTCGTAAAAACCCTCTTACAATTTAAATTTTATCATAAACGTACTTTTCTCGTCAACAGCATGGGTATGCTGTTTTTTGACATCTTTCTTTTGTTTTGACGAAATTTAAATAGAAAAAAGGGCGTTACACCCGAAGTGTAACGCCCAAAAGTAAACTTTATTTTAGCCTTCGTATACTAAGTTGCTTGCGATCATATCGTCAACGTTGGTAGCATCCCACCATGCGCCGGAAATATCAACTTTCTTAGATACTTCTTTGCCTTCTAAAGCAAATACAGCCTGTTCAACAGCCTGGTAACCAATCTGATAGGAATCCTGTGCAACGGCACCAACGAGTTTCGGGCCGGATGTTGCTTTCATCCATTCGATCTGCTTAGAACCTGCATCATAGCCGCAGAATTTGATTGCATCATATTTTGCACCTGCTGCCTGAATTGCATCGTAAACCTGTTTTACAACACCTTCATTTGTCATGAAGATTGCAGATGCGCCTTTTTCAGCTAAAGCTTCTAAAGCCGCTTTGTAAGCATTGTCAGCATCGCCCGGTTTTACTTCTTTTTCAATTACGTATTTGCCTTTTGTAGAAGCATCAGCATCAGCTAATTCCTGGAACTTGTCGATAAAGCCCTGAGCTCTGTCGATACCGGTCTGGGTTTCGTCGTGCTGAATAACGCCTACAACGTATTTGTCGCTTGCTGCGATTTCTTCTTTTAAAGCTTCAAAGAATTTTTCAGCGTCTACTGTTGCTGCATCGTAGTTACTTGTTGCAACAGAAGAAACGATGGGGTTTTTGCCAGCTTTATCCAAAGCTTCAACGTCCTTTGCCCAGATACCACTATCAAACTGAACAACAGGAATTCCGCTATCTTTTGCCTGGGAAAGCATATCCACGAAGCCTTCACCGATTGTTGCTAAAACGAGCGCTTTAGAACCACTGGAAAGAGCTGTCTGCACCATTTCCATCTGAGACGGAAGGTCTTTTGCTGATTCACTTGCGGGGCCTCTGAATGTGATTTTGTAGCCATATTTTGCACCGGCTGCTTCTGCACCCGCTTTAACAGACTGCCAGAACGCATGGGATTCACCCTTCGCTACCACTGCAATCGTGCCTTTTTCACCTGTTGCGCCACCTGCTCCGCAACCAACGAGCATACCTACTGTTAACACAAATACGGTTAACAATGCCAATAATTTTTTCATTTTTGTTTTCCTCCTTTTTTATGCTTTTTATAAAATGCATTTTGCATTACTGCACTTGGTTAAGTGACTTTTGTTTCGCCACTTTTTCTTTTTTCGGTTTTTCAACTTTTACTTTGCCTGCATTTTTGTTTTTAATAACGTCCATCAATACCGCAACAACAACGATGATGCCTGTTATAACATATGTTGCATAGGTGGAGTTTACGTTTAAGTTGAATCTTGCAAGTACGAAGTTTAATCCGCTTCTGATTACAACCAACATAACGTTACCGATTACAGAACCTGCGATAGATGCAGTACCGCCGTTTGCGGATGTTCCGCCGATATATACACCGGCGATTGCATCAAGTTCGTAACCATTACCCGTTGCTGCAGCAACGGTGGGGAAAGATGCAGACCAGAAAATTGCCGCAATACCTGCTACCATACCCGAAATTACGTAAGCAATAATCTTATATTTATCTGTGTTAATACCGGAAAGTCTTGTTGCTTCTTCGTTACTACCAATAGATAAGATGTAACGACCAACCTTACATTTGTACATTACATACATACAAATGAGAGCAAAAAGAATTACCCAGATAAAGCCAACGGGGAGACCGTTGTAACTTGAGAAAATTTTGTTGAACCATGTGCCACTGGGATAAAATACGTTCGGAACAGAAACGATAATCGCAGCAAGACCACGACCAAACATCATTGTACCGAGTGTTGCGATAAACGCCGGAATTTTGAGTTTTGCAACCAAAAGACCGTTGATGAGACCTATCAAGGTACCGATAGCAATCATCACAAGAATTGTATATCCCAAAGGCATGCCGGCATCTGTGTAAAGTTTACCTGCAATAATAGATGATGCAATCATCGTTGTACCGATGGAAAGGTCAATACCGCCTGTTGCAATAACAAATGTTACACCCAGACCCATAATTGCGTAAGGCGCCAAAGACTGCGCCATGCTTACGATGTTAAACTTATTTAAGAAGTTGGGGTTTAACGCCCAGAAAATCAATACTAAAACAGCAAGTGCAGCAATGATAATCATATTCTGCATGCCTTTTTTAGCGATGGAAGCCAAAACGTTAGGTTTCTTTTCTCCGTTCATTGTTCTTACCTCATTCCTCTCTCATTGTAGCATACGCCATGATTCTTTCCTGCGTAGCGTCTTTAATATCGAGTTCTCCGGTGATTCTGCCTTCGCACATCACGATAACTCTATCACTTAATCTTTGGATTTCCGCAAGTTCTGAAGAAATCATAATAACCGATTTCCCCTGTCTTACCAGTTCTTCCATCAATGTGTACATTTCACTTTTTGCGCCGATGTCAATACCGCGGGTCGGTTCGTCAAAAATAAAAATGTCCGAGTTCTTTAAGAGCCATCTTGCGATGATAACCTTCTGCTGATTACCGCCGGAAAGATTTCTTAAAATCTGCTGCATAGACGGTGTTTTTGTTTTGAGTTTTGCATTTTCTTTTTCTGCAGCAGCATCAATTTTTGCATCGTTGATCCAGCCGAATTTTATATAGTCATCTAAATTACTTAAAACAGAGTTTTCCGAAACGGATTTGTCTAGCAAAAGACCGAATCTCTTTCTGTCTTCCGACAAATAGCAGATGCCGTTTTTAACCGCTTCTTCCGGTGTCTTATTGCGCACCTTTTTGCCGTTTATGAAGATTTCACCGGAGTCCGGTTTGTCAGCGCCATAGATTGCTCTTGCAACTTCCGTTCTTCCGGCACCCATAAGTCCTGAAAAACCTAAAATTTCGCCGCGTCGAAGCGTAAAACTTACATCTTTAATTTCTTTTCCGCGATTTAAGTTTTTCACCTCTAAAACTACCGGCGCATCATCGGGCACTGCGCTTTCCTCTTTTTTGTCACCATAAATTACACGGCCAACCATCATTTTAACGATTTCGTCTTTTGTGGTGTCCTTCGTAATCAAGGTTCCAACGTATTCACCATCACGCATTACAGTGATTCTGTCGGAAATTCTGTTGATTTCATCCATACGGTGAGATATGTAAATCATGCCGATTCCTTTTTCTTTTAAATCGTTCATGATTTTAAAGAGTTCTTCAACCTCAACCTGGGTAAGTGCCGCTGTCGGTTCATCTAAAACCAAGATTTTAGAATCTTTGGAAATCGCTTTTGCAATTTCTACCATCTGCTGCTTACCAACTGTAAGTGTTCCTAAAATCGCGGACGGATCAATATTTACACCGATTCTGTTAAACAGTTCTTTGGCGTCTTTTTCCATCTTTTTGTCATCTATGTAGATGCCATTTATCATCGGCTCTCTTCCGATGTAGATGTTTTGCGCAACAGTTAAATGATTCATCATATTCAGTTCCTGATGAATAATGCCAATGCCGGCTTCCTGCGATTCTTTAATGTTATGAAAATCTACCGGTTTGCCAAAAACGACAACTTCACCGCCGTCACGTTTGTAGATACCGCAAAGGACTTTCATCAGTGTGGATTTGCCTGCGCCGTTTTCTCCCATTAAGGCATGTACTTCGCCTTTTCTAAGTTCGAGATTTACGGATTTTAAAGCGTGAACACCTGAAAATCTTTTGTCGATATTTTTCATTTCAAGAATGATTTCGTTCATCTACTCACCCCATTCACAGTTTCTTCTGGTTTTACAAACCTTGCTGTATTACATAATAGCACATTGACAAACTTCTGTCAATATGATTTTTGGTACATTTTCATAAATTTTTTGCATAGTCCTGTGAAATATTATGACACTTTTCCTTATTTTTCCTGTTTTATTATATGTAAAACGCTTTTTATTTAGAAGAGTCGAATCCGGTTTTTCTATAACGGACGAGCGCAATAACGCTTGAAACCATGTTAAATGATTCACATAAAATACCGCCCAAACTGAAATTAAAAATGTTG
>JAZRET010000005.1:0-8660 GCA_045660945.1 Congzhengia sp. | reverse complement strand
CCGCATCAAAGGTCTTGGCGGTATGCCCGTTGGCTCAAACTCAAAGGCAATGCTGCTTTTATCAGGCGGTATCGATAGCCCTGTTGCGGGCTTTATGGTTGCAAAACGTGGCGTCGCTTTAGAGGCTGTACACTTTTTCTCGCATCCTTACACCAGTCAGCGCGCAAAGGACAAGGTAATGAAACTCGCTGAAATTGTGTCTAAATACACGGGCGGTATGAAAGTACACGTTGTTCCGTTTACAGAAATTCAGCTTGAAATCAAAGAGAAATGTCCGCCGGAACAACTGACCTTAATTATGAGAAGATTTATGATGGCGATTTCTGAAAAAATTGCGCAAAGAAACGGCGCAAAAGCATTAGTTACCGGCGAGAGCATCGGTCAGGTTGCAAGCCAGACGGTTGAGGCTCTATATGTTACGAATGATGCAGTAAGTATGCCGGTGTTCCGTCCTGTAATCGGAATGGACAAAGAAGAAATCGTGGAAATCGCGCGAAAGATTGATACGTTTGAAACATCTGTTCTTCCGTATGAAGATTGTTGCACAGTCTTTACACCGAGACACCCCTTAACAAAACCGAAACTCGACACCATTGTAAAATCGGAAAAGGCATTAGAATTTGATCGACTTGTTGACGAGGCCGTAAACGGCACAGAAACCGTAACTTTATAAAAAGGACGAACCTTATGAATTTATTATCACTTTCAAAAGTGAATAAATATTTTGGTGAACGAACGCTTTTTGAAAACGTTTCGTTTTCCGTTTCCGAGCGCGATAAAATCGGTTTAATCGGCGTAAACGGATCTGGAAAAACCACATTGTTTCAAATGATTCTAGACGGAACTGCGCCTGATGGCGGTGATATTTTCACAGCAAAACAGACAAAGTTCGGATATTTAGAGCAGCACATCGGAAGTGCATCTTCAAAAACAGTTTATGAAGAACTCCTCACGGTGTTTTCGCACCTTCGCGATTTAGAAAACGAAATCACCGAACTATCAGGAAGAATTGATGCAGGAATTGAGATGGGCGAAAGCGTTGCAGAACGCCTTCATACCTTAACCGAAACCTATCAGGCAAAAGGCGGCTTAACCTACAAAAGCGTTGCCCGCGCAGCGCTTTTGGGTATGGGCTTTAAAGAAACCGATTTGGAAAAACCATTTTCCGCTCTTTCGGGCGGCGAGAAAACGCGCGTTTGTCTTTGTAAAATTCTTTTGGGCGAAGAAAATCTCCTGCTTTTAGACGAGCCAACAAACCATTTAGACATTCAGTCAGTAGAGTGGCTTGAAAACTTTCTTTCAAACTATCAGGGCGCATTTATTGTGATTTCCCATGACCGCTACTTTTTGGATAAAGTCACGAACAAAACAATGGAAATAGAGCATGAGCGTGTAACCCTTTATGACGGAAATTATTCCGCATTTTTAAAACAAAAGGAAGCAAATGAAACTTATATCGCGCGAAAGTATGAAAACACCATGCGTGAAATTTCGCGTATTGAGGGAATTATTGAACAGCAAAGGCGCTGGAACCGAGAGAAAAATATTAAAACAGCAGAAAGTAAGCAAAAGCAAATAGACCGCTTAAAAGAAGATTTGGTTGTACCTCTATCGGAACTCCAGAACATAAAACCCCGTTTTGAAATTAAAGTAAATGGCGGAAATGACGTTTTAGAAGCAGAAGGACTTTCAAAATCTTTTGGAGAAACCACTCTTTTCCGTGATGTTTCTTTTTTCATCCGCAGAAAAGAGCACGCGTTCCTTCTTGGCGCAAACGGATGCGGCAAAACCACACTCTTTAAGATGATTATGGGAGAGGAACCGGCAGATAGCGGAAGTGTTTCTATCGGCGCGAATGTAGAAATCGGGTACTTTGATCAGTTACAAGCATCTGTTTCGCGCGAAAAAACGCTGTTTGACGAGATTTCAGACACATACCCCAATCTTTCTAACACTGAGATCAGAAATGCCTTGGCGGGCTTTTTATTTCGTTCTGACGATGTGTTTAAACTTATAGGAGAACTCTCAGGCGGCGAGCGCGCAAGACTGATGCTTTTAAAACTGATGCTCCAAAAAGCAAATTTTCTCTTACTCGACGAACCGACGAACCATCTAGATATCAAATCCCGCGAGATGTTAGAAGATGCGCTCATGGATTTTCCGGGCACGATTTTTGCCATTTCGCACGACCGTTATTTTATCAATAAACTTGCAAATCGCATTCTCGTGATGGAAAATACGGGCGTCACATCGTTTGTTGGCGATTATAATTATTATCTTGAGAAAAAGGAAGCGCAGAAAGATGTTGCATCTGGTTCGCCTTTTAAAACCGTAACATCCGGAAAAGAAGATTATCTGCGCCAAAAACAAAAAGACGCAGACGAAAGAAAACGAAAAAACAGACTCATTAAAGTTGAGCAGGAAATCGAAGAAACAGAAAACAAAGTTTCTCAGTTAACAGAGGAACTGGAAAAACCCGAATATGCCACCGACTATGTAAAATGTGCCGAGATTTCAAAGGAAATTGAAGAATTAAACGAAAATCTACTTGCGCTTTACGAAGAGTGGGAAACCTTACAAGAATAAAAAGAGGATTGCAAATCGCAATCCTCTTTTTTATTCTTATTCTTCTGTTGTTTCTGTTTCTGTTTCTGTTTCAATCGGCGCGTCTGTTGTTTCTTCAATCGGTTCTTCTGCCTTTTCTAAATTCTTCATTTCAAATAAAGCCACAAACTCTTCGCCGTCGATCTTTTCTTTTTCAAAGAGTACGCCGGCAACATTATGAAGTCTTGCCATATTTTCATTTAAAATTGTTTCGCAACGCGCATATGCCTCTGTGATAATGCGTTTTACCTCAAGGTCAATTTCAGATGCAACGGTTTCGCTGTAATCACGGGAACTTGAATAGCTCATACCGAGGAACACTTCATCGTTCTCGCTTCCAAAGGAAATGGGACCGATTTTTTCGCTCATACCGTATTTTCTTACCATATCGCGTGCAATTTTGCTTGCGCGCTCGATATCGTTTGATGCGCCTGTTGAAATGTCATCTAAAACAAGTTGTTCTGCCACACGTCCGCCAAGAAGACTCACTAAGTTATCGAGCATATCATTTTTCGAAGAATAGTTTTTATCTTCCGTGGGGAGCGCCAAGGTGTATCCGCCTGCGCGACCTCTCGGAATAATGGAAACTTCATGAACGGGGTCACAGTGGGGAAGCACGTGGTGGATAATCGCGTGACCTGCTTCGTGATAAGCCGTGAGTTTTTTATCTTTTTCCGTTACAATTTTTGAACGTTTTTCAGGGCCTGCAATTACTTTAATCACAGAGTCTTCAATGTCTTGCATCGTAATTTTCTTGGCGTTTTTCTTCGCTGCAGCAAGCGCTGCTTCATTCATTAAGTTTTCTAAATCTGCACCGGTAAAGCCGGCGGTGGATTTTGCCAAGACAGAAAGGTCTACATCGCCATCTAAGGGTTTTGCACGGGAGTGAACTCTTAAAATTTCTTCTCTTCCTTTTGCGTCCGGTGTATTTACAACGATTTGTCTGTCAAATCGACCGGGGCGGAGAAGTGCCGGGTCTAAAATATCCGGTCTGTTGGTTGCGGCAATAATAATAATTCCCTGATTTGCGCCAAAGCCGTCCATTTCAACCAAAAGTTGATTTAAGGTTTGTTCTCTTTCGTCGTGTCCGCCGCCGAGGCCTGCGCCACGGTGTCTTCCGACTGCATCAATTTCGTCTATAAAAATAATGCTGGGAGCATTCTTTTTCGCCTGATCAAATAAATCTCTTACACGAGATGCACCAACGCCGACAAACATTTCAACAAAGTCAGAGCCGCTGATGGAGAAGAACGGAACTTTTGCTTCGCCTGCTACTGCCTTTGCAAGTAAGGTTTTACCCGTTCCGGGAGGTCCTACAAGCAAAACACCTTTCGGGATTCTTGCACCAAGTTCGATAAATTTTGAAGAATCACGCAGGAAATCTACGATTTCTTCTAACTCTTCTTTTTCTTCGTCTGCGCCTGCGACGTCTTTAAAGGTAACGTGTGTTTCGCTGCCGTTCGTCATTTTTGCAGTACTTTTACCGAAACTCATTGCCTTTCCGCCGCCACCTGCCTGGCGCATAAAGAAAAATGCAAAGAAAATAAAAATACCGATGGTTAAAAGTGAGGGTAAAAATGATACCCACCACGGAAGATCCTCCGGAGCAGGAGTGTCCATGGTTAAGGTGCCTGCATCAATCTGCGCTTTGATTTCTTCACCTGCATTTTCATATAAAACGCCGATAGAAGGGATGTTTGCTGTGCGAAGGGGAGAGTCTGTCTTTTTGTCAAGCGCTTTTTCAGAAAGCGCAATCGTAACGGTGCGGTCTTCAATCTCCATTTCCGTTACTTCGCCGGCCTTAATGTATTTTACAAGGTCGGAATATAAAATGTGCTTTGTCTGCGGTTCAAAGTTCAGCACATTGAAAATCACGAATATCACGGCAAGGAGCGCAACATAAAACCAAATGCCACTAAAGCCGCGTTTTCTTTTTCTGTTCAAAAAATTCACCTCTTAAAAAATTCTATGCTTACTCTATCACAAGCCGATGGAAAAAACAAGAAAATTCCATAATGTTTACGTAATGTTAACGATTTGTATAAACTTCCGGCTTTAAAATACCTATGTAAGGAAGACTGCGATAATGCTCACTATAGTCTAAACCGTACCCGACAACAAATGCGTCGGGGATTTCGAAACCTATGAAATCTGCTTCGATATCGCGAATACGCCGTGATGGCTTATCCAAAAATGCACAGATGGAAAGTGATTTCGGATTTCTTGTTAAAAGCATTTTACGCAGGTTAAAAAGCGTGTTGCCTGTATCTAAAATGTCTTCTACAATTAAGACATGCTTATTTTCAATATCCATACTAAGATCAAGTTTCATTTTAAGTTCGCCCGATGAGTTTGTGCTTACGCCGTAACTTGAAACGCACATAAAGTCAAAGTAGGCAGGAAATGACACTGCGCGAACAAGGTCTGCGTAAAAAGGGAGACTTCCTTTCATAATGCAAACCATGATGACTTCTTCGCCTTGGTATTTTGCGTCAATCTCTTTTGCAATTTCTTTTACGCGGGTTAAAATTTGTTCCTCTGTGAATAAAATTTCAGAAATGTCCTTATGCATTGTTTTTCTCCTCTGAGTAGGTGATTTTAAGGAAACGAGCATCTGAAGCGTCTGATAAATCCGCACTTTTTCGAATACCACAGAGCCAGATGATTTCGTTTTTATAAAGTACAACGGGAATTTTGTCCCGTAAAATTACCGGAATTTTTTCGTCAATCAAAATATCTTTTATTTTTTTGTGCCCGAGGTTTGGAAGCGTCATTTTATCTCCCGGGAGTCGGGAACGGATTGTAAAGTCTTTTAGATTTACATCTCGCGGAAAATAAATTGTGTTGTTATCGGGCGTGTTTTTCTCATCTACATCTTCGCAAGTGAGAACTGCTCCTGTGGGGAGTGTTGTTTTCCCGAGTGAAAGTGGCAAAGAAAATAGAGTAAAGTCTTTTTCCTTTACAAAAAAGAGTTTTCCGTAACAAACGTAAACAGAAACATCCCTTTTGACAGAAACACTACAGTTTTCTTTTTCTAAAAGCGCAAAAACCGACGCTACGTGTTCTCTTGTGAGTTCTTCTTCTGTAAGTTGTCTGAGTGTTTTTAAAATTACGCTTTTTGCAAGATAGACATCTGCAGTTTTTAAATCTTCACAAGTTGCGCTGTAGCCAAAAGGCTCTTTTTTTATGTGCGTATGAAAAAAGTTTAAAGCACAAGTTTCAAGAAAGGTACTTGCTTCGCAAAATCCATCAATTTCTTTAGAAAGCGTGTCAATAAAGTTTTCGTTGTGATTTTTTAAAATGTAAGGAATCAGGTTGTGCCTAATTCTGTTTCTTGTAAATTCATCTTCTAAATTGGAACTATCCGTCACATAGGAAAGCCCTTTGTTGAAAAGATATTCTTCGATTTCATCGCGGGAAAAGGGAAGAAGCGGACGGATAATGCCGCTATTTGTTTTTACGGGGATTCCGGCAAGTCCCAGGATACCCGTTCCGCGCATAAAACGCATACAAACAGTCTCAACATTATCGTTTTTATTGTGCGCCGTTGCTAATTTTTTGATACCGTATTTTTCTCGGATTTCATTGAAAAAGGAATAACGAACGTGTCTGCCTGCTTCTTCGGTTGAACATTTTTTTTGTTTTGCCAGGTTCTTTACGTTTGCTTTTTTGAGATAATAGGGAAGACCGTAGTTTTCAGAGAGCGTTTTTACAAAAGTTTCGTCTCTGTCTGCCTCTTTTCCCCTAAGTCCATGGTTTACGTGGGCAACAAAAATGGATAGAGAAAGTTCTTCTTTTAAAGCGCAAAGTGCGTCTAAAAGGCAAACAGAATCTGCACCGCCAGAAACGGCAACGAGCACGCTGTCACCGTATTCTAAAAGCGCATTTTCAGTGATATGCTGTTTCACTTTCTCTAAAAACGTCATAATAGTTTCCTCGGTTTTAATGCTGTTTATCCAGGTCCATAAACTTGGTATACTGACCTGCCCAGTAGAGTTTTACTGTGCCGGTAGAACCGTTTCTGTGTTTTGCGATGATGCATTCGGCGATATTTTTAAATTCTGTATCGGGATTATAAACCTCGTCACGATATAAAAACATAACGATATCTGCATCCTGCTCAATTGCGCCCGATTCACGAAGGTCACTGAGTTTGGGACGGTGGTCTTCTTTTCTCTGGTCGGGAGCACGGGAA
This sequence comes from Congzhengia sp., assembly GCA_045660945.1. Classification (GTDB taxonomy): domain Bacteria; phylum Bacillota; class Clostridia; order UBA1381; family UBA9506; genus Congzhengia. The sequence goes on along the minus strand of JAZRET010000005.1, from coordinate 1,861 downwards.
AGCTGAGAAAGCGTGATAATCGGAACGTCTAATTCTTTTGCCAAAATCTTTAAAGAACGGGACATATCCGAAACTTCCTGCTGTCTGCTTTCTGCGCGGCTGCCTGTCATAAGCTGCAGGTAGTCAATTACAATAAGGCCCAGGCCTTTTTCTGCTTTGAGTCTTCTGCATCTTGCGCGAATATCAGAAATTTTAATGTTCGTCGCATCGCTGATATAAATGGGCGCATTTCCTAACGTATTTAAGGATACGGCGATTTTTTCCCAGTCGTCATCCTCTAATTCACCGTTTCTTAAACGGTTTGAGTCAATGAGCATTTCGGAACTGATGAGCCTAGACACAATCTGCACGTCCGACATTTCCAGACTAAAGATTGCAACGGGTACATTTCCTTTGATTGCGGCACTTGCGGCTAGATTTAAAGCAAAACTCGTTTTACCCATCGCGGGACGCGCGGCAATCAAGATAAGGTCTGAATTGTGAAGACCATTTAACTCGCGGTCGAGTTCTGAAAAACCGGTAGGAGCGCCCGTGAGTTTTCCGCGGTTTTGGTACATATCCGTTAAGTTATCGTGCGTTTTTAATAAAAGGTCGCGGATGTGAATCATTCCGCTTTTGCTTTTTCCCTCGAGTGCATCAAAGAGTCGTTTTTGCGCACTGTCTGCCGCGTCTTCTGAAGAACTTCCGACGTCTAAACTTTCTGTGATAATGTTATTCGCCGTGTCGATAAGTAAACGTCTGAGCGCTTTTTCGTGCACGATATCAATGTGCTGCTCTAAGTTCGCAGTGGTAGGAAGCGTGGTAGCAAGATAGGATAAATACTCAATTCCACCGACAGCATCTAATGCCCCTTGAGTCGTTAATTCTTCCGAAAGGGTCACTAAATCAATGGGGCTGTTTCGGTTAAACAACTCGCGCATGGCAACAAATATTTTTTTGTTGGCTTCAATATAAAAATCATCTTCCGATAATTTTTCAAAAGCCGTCACAACACAGTCGCGATTTACAAGCATCGCGCCGATGACGGATTGCTCCGCCTCTTTGTTGTGGGGGAGCGTCTTTAAAAAGTTTTCATTTAAAACGTCCATGTTTTTTACCCTTTCGTTTTATCTAAAATTACAGAGGCAGAACTTCTACCTTTACGGTTGCCGTGATACCGGGATAAACTTTCACTGTGGCATTTACGGTACCAAGTACTTTAATAGAATCCTCCAAGACAACCTTTTTCTTGTCCACTTCTAAATGAAGTTGCATTTTGATCTCTTCCGCTACATCTTTTGCGGTAATAGAACCGAAGAGTTTTCCGTTTTCACCGGATTTTTGACGGAATGTGACTTTCTTGCCTTCTAACTTTTCGGCGAGTTCTTTTGCGCGCATTTCTTCCTGGTTTTTGTGGTACTGATCTGCGCTTTTTTTGTTTTCTAAATCGTTTATGGCAGTTTTATCTGCAACTACGGCAAGACCTTTCGGGATTAAGAAGTTTTTTGCGTAACCGTCGGATGCGTTTACCAAATCTCCTTTTTTGCCGTGTCCTTTTACGTCTGCTTTTAAAATGACTTTCATATCTAATCTCCTTTGGGAAAGTTAATTTGCGGAATCTAAATAATATTCTTCGATCGCTTCTAAAAGTTGCTCTTTTGCAACGAGGGTAGAAGTGCCCTCAAGCTGTGCACCGGCAATGGTTAAATGTCCGCCGCCGCCGAGTTTTTCCAGGATTACCTGCACGTTAATGCCCCCCATAGAACGGCCACTGATACTGATGCCGTCTTCCGTTTCAAAGATGACAAACGACGCGATAATGCCTTTGATATTAAGAAGTTCATCTGCCGGCTGAGCTGCAATGATATGCGTTCCTTCATCC
>JAZRET010000004.1:0-6365 GCA_045660945.1 Congzhengia sp. | reverse complement strand
TATTGAATACATACAAAAAAATAAATTTTGTGCAGCTTTGTCGGTTGTTCGCGATTTGTACAATTATAATGGCGGCAATTGTGCTGATTAAGCAGTTGCAAATTACAAATTACGATTTTGAATTGATTTTTAGATATGGGTATCGCTTAGGTGTAGCAGCAGAAGATGTAGAAAACTTCGGCATTAATTTTAATGCGAATGCTCTTGGATTTATCTGTAACTTGTCGTTGGCAGGTATTTTACAGTTGGTTATTCAAAAAAAACAAAAAATAGCAGACTATTTTTTGGTGCTTGCACTTTTGTTTGTTGGTGCAATGACGATGTCAAGAGCGTTTTTAGTATGCCTGACGGCATTATTCCTGATGTTTATATGGGCACGTGAAGCGAATATTGTAGGAAGAGCTAAAACAATTATCGTAACAATTACGGTAGCAGCGTTTGCGTTCTATGTAATACAACTTTTTGCACCGGTTGTTGTCGAGCAGTTTATGGAACGTTTTCAGGTAAGCGATATTTCAAACGGTAGAATTGAATTATTCTCTTATTACAACCAACATATTTTTTCCAAAGCAGAATATACATTTTTCGGCATTGGAATTCAGGATATGGGGGAACGCTTAGAAGATATTTATGGCATTACGAAGTATGGCGGAAATGTTATTCACAACGGCATTCAGCAAATCGTTGTAGCATGGGGATTGCCGGGGCTTTTCATCTTCATCTATTTTATCTATGAAATGTTGCGGACATCCAAAACAGGCAGCACCAGACGTGCATTTTCTCATTTTATACCGCTTTTGTTACTGTTATTAAATGTGCAATTTGGACAGCTAATTACGTCGGGAATTGCGCTTTTGGGATTCTCTTTTGCTTATATTAATTTGTGTGACAATACAGGAGGAGAATCAGATGAAATTGGTTAATAAATTATGGCACTATTTCCTGCATCCGGAGAATTTCGTTTTGTATTTGAATCGATATAAAATAGGGCACAAACTGATTTCTGATAAATGTCTTTTGAAATGCTTGTTTAAGGAGAAAATGGGGAAACGGTTAAATTTGAAAAACCCTATTACCTATAGCGAAAAATTACAATGGTTAAAACTTTATGACAGAAAACCTGAATACACCAAGATGGTAGACAAGTATGAAGTGAAAGCGTATGTTGCTGAAAAAATTGGTGCAGAGTATGTAATTCCTACACTTGGTGTGTGGGATACCTTCGAAGACATTGACTTTTCAAAACTTCCGAAAAGATTTGTTCTAAAATGTACACACGATAGCGGAGGACTCGTAATTTGCACAGATAAAGAAAGTTTTGATTTCGAGGGCGCAAAGGCGAAAATCAGTCGTTGTTTAAAACGCAATTACTTTTGGGCAAATCGAGAATGGCCGTACAAAAACATAAAACCAAGAGTGATTGCGGAAAGCTATATGGAAGACGTAAAAACAGGAGAACTTCCGGACTATAAGTTTTTCTGCTTTAACGGAATCGTAAAAGCGATGTTTATCGCGACGGAACGCCAAAGCCTTGATGAAACGAAATTTGATTTTTTTGATGAGAACTTCAACCATCTTCCGTTTACAAACGGTCATCCCAACGCAGACAAAATTCCGGAGAAACCGGAAAAATTTGATGAGATGAAAAGATTTGCCGAAAAATTATCCGTTGGTATTCCACAGGTGCGTGTCGATTTTTATGAAGTAAACGGCAAGATTTATTTTGGGGAAATAACCTTTTTCCACTGGAGCGGAACTACACCATTTGAACCGGAAGAGTGGGATAAAACCTTTGGTGAATGGATAGCTTTAGAAAAATAACTGTTCGTATAGACTTTTCTGTGGACGGAAATTGCGAACTGAGGAGATGTTAAGGTGAAAGTAGGTATCGTGACGGTTTACAACACACCGAATTGTGGAAGTTTTTTGCAAGCCTATGCGCTACAAAAAGTTTTGCAGCAAAAAGGGCATGAAGTGTACTTTATAAAAAACGTAATGAGTCAAAAAAGGAGATGGTATTATCGATTTCCGCAGACAGTCAAGTATATATTGAAGGGGGATTTTGTCACAGCACAGGACCTTACACAACCTTACTCCATTTTTCGTCCGTTGCAACAAAATTTTTCAATTACTTCAAAGAAAAATGATTTGGATTTAATCATTTGCGGCAGTGATACCATTTGGAATATAGCAGACGGTTATTTTCTAAAGCACTGGAAACGTTTTTTTGGACAAGGCGTTAAGACGAAAAAGATTTCCTATGCGGCATCTGCCGGTTCAACGGCACTAGACACTTTTGAAAAAAATCCAGAAATCAAGGCGTGTTTGTCAGAATTCACAGGATTAGGTGTTCGCGATATTCCCACCGGAGAAATTGTAAGTGCGCTTTTGCCGGACCGGGATGATATTGTGCAGGTGCTCGATCCAACGATGTTGCTTAACTGCGAGGATTATGAGGAGATTTCGGCAAACTGTCCGGAAAGGGACTTTATTTTAGTATATTACTTCGGAGAACTGCCGGAAGCACTCATTCAAAAGATACAAACCTTTGCAAAAGAGAAAAACAAAAAAATCATTGCATTCGGAAATCGCTCTTGGGCAGATTTAGAGTTGCCCTATGATCCAAGATTTATGTTATCCTATTACAAGAATGCAGATTTTATTATTACTAATACATTCCACGGAAATATTTTTTCAATTTTATTCCATAAACAATTTGTTAGCTTTGGTAAGGAAAAAAGAAAGGTTGAAGCGTTGTTAAGTGAGTTTGACCTTTCAAATCGACTTGTCGAAAAAGCAGAAGAGATTGAAAAAGTTTTCATGCAGGAAATTGACGGTAACGCAATTGAGCAAAAATTAAAAGAAAAAAGAGAAGTGTCTTATTCTTATTTAGAAAAATATTTGGACAAGTAAAACATTTTGGGTGAAAGTATTATGAGCAGAGCAAAAGCATTAAAACTAAATATGTTATCCGGCTGGCTTTTAGAATTTGTCACGTTTTTGAGTGGACTGATTTTGCCGAGGCTGATTTTAACGACCTTTGGTTCATCGTGTAACGGAATGGTGGGCGCCATTAGTCAGTTTTTAGGCTTTAGTGCCGTTTTGCGTGCCGGCGTAGGTGGTGTCACCCGCGCAGCGCTATTTAAACCTTTGGCAGCAAAAAATAAAGAAGGTATCAGCGCTATCATGGCGGCGACACAAAATTATATGCAGAAAATCGGGTTGATTGTCGCGGCATATATTGTCGTTTTGGGTGGTGCATATTGCCTTGTAATGAAAGGTGAATTTGATTGGTGGTATAAATTCTGTATGCTGCTTATCATTGGTGCTGGAACTTTCGCAGATAATTTTTTCGGCATCAAGTATAAAATCTTACTTCAGGCAGACCAAAAATATTATGTGCAGACGATGACGGCGGTCATATCTTCTGTTGTAGCATCGGTTGTTTCTGTGGTGCTGATATTGATTGGCAGCCCACTTTTGATTGTGAAAATCGGCTCTACTTGTGCGGTTTTGTTAAACCCAATTATTTTAAGTGTTTATGTAAAAAAACATTATCACTTAGATTCTCAGGTCAAAGCAGATAATAGCGCAATTAAACAGCGTTGGGATGCTTTTGTGCAACAGTTAGCAATTATTATCAATCACAATGTTGATCTTGTGCTTTTAACCTTTTTTGTGCCGCTGAAAGAAATTTCGGTTTATACGATTCACTATATGGTAAGTGGCAATATTGAAAAGGTTGTAAATTCGATGGTAAGCGGGCTGAATGCTTCATTTGGAAGCCTAATTGCAAATAACGAAGAAGCGCATTTGAAAAAGACATTCCGTATTGTGGAATGGGGGCTGTTTTCCGTTTGTGTTGTTGTTTTTTCTACGACTGCGGTAATGCTCACACCGTTTGTCAGTATTTATACGCATTCTGTAACGGATGTAAATTACATAAGACCTTTATTTGCTTTTGCTATGACATTGGTTGCGATGATGAACAGTATGCGTCTTCCGTATCAACTTTTAACAGAAGCTGCCGGGCATTTTAAACAGACCAGAAACGGCTCTATTTTAGAGGTTGGTTTAAATGTTGCTGTTTCGCTTGTGATGCTTTATTTCTTCGGCATTATTGGTGTAATTATCGGAACATTTGTTGCATCTTTAGTGCGTACAACGCAGTTTGCTGCTCATGCAATGAAGCATATTTTACATGTTCCGGTGATATCTTTAATCAAGTCATATGTTTTAGCGATGTTGACGTTTTTACTCATTGTAGGAATTTTTTGGATATTCCCAATTCCTACAGATATTTCTATCATTTCGTGGGTTCTTTATGCAACGTTGGTTGTTGTAGTTGCAACGGTAATTACAGGCGTTGTAGGTTTGATTTTTCATAAAGAACAGTTATTTGGTTTAAAACCATATCTATTAAAAAAGAAATAAAATGGGAGAAAAGTGATGAGAGAGTATTTGGCACACATTCGTGTTGCACTTAACGAAGTGAAAAGAAATTTTCGCATAGCAAAAAATGAAAAATTTGAACAAAGCCGCTTAGAAGCATCTATTATAAGACAAGTGCATTCTATAGAAAAAGGACTTTCAATTCGCGCGCCACGTATAGGATTTGGCTTGGCCAAATTAGAAAAACTGTTTTCGGATATCACGGTTTATCAGGCGCTTAATACAGAAGATTTAGAGTGCTTGAAATTTGCACGAGATGCAATCAAGGCATATCTTGATTTTCACGAAAAGCAAAATTTTCATTCTGTGGAACTGGAAGAAGTTGCGAAAAAGTATCAAATGCTAAAAGAAAGTCTTCCGGACGATGCAGAGTCTTTTGGCGGCGTGAAATTGCTTCATTTCAGTGATCTGGATTATAACGCATCCGAAGTAGAAAAACTGTTTTTAACACGCAGCAGCGTGCGTGACTTTTCCAGAGAACCTGTGAATGAAGAAGTAATTAAAAAGGCGATTTTCTTAGCGCAACGCAGCCCTTCCGCCTGCAACCGTCAGGGCGTGAGAGTTTATTCCATTGATGCAAGGCAGTATATCAAAGAAAGTGGAACAAACCTAGAGGGCATCGGCGGCTTTGCAGACGACACAGACAGATTCTTGCTCATTACTGCAAAACGCTCAGCGTACACTGTAACGGAAAGAAATCAGCATATCGTGAGTGCTTCTATGTTTGCAGCATACTTAACACTCGCACTTCATGCGTATCACGTTGCCGCTTGTGCCGTACAGCGTTCTTTGATGCCGAATCCTATGTGGGACAAACTGCAAAGGATACATAACATTCCTGAAGATGAACAAATCGTAATGATGCTGGCAATCGGAAACTTTAAAGAAAGTGCAGTTGTGCCGGAATCGAAAAGATTTTCACTTGATAAAATATATAGAAACCTTTCTAAATAAGGAGAACCTATGACACAGCACTTTGAAATGATGCTTTCTTTGTTCGGCACAGGAGAACACGGAGCCGTGGTGCCAGAGAGCATACAAAGAGAAAAATTGCATATAGAAGAAATTCGCAGGCATGCATTGGCGCAGGGCATTTGGACAATGGTGCTTCCGGACCTCAATCGTTTTTGTGATGTCAGTCAGTTCAAACCTGAAGTAACTGCCGGTGTCATGAAGGCAATGGTAGAAAAAGAGTTTACGCTGGACATTCTGCAGAAACTTGAAAAGAAAGGAATCAAGTGTTGCATCCTAAAAGGTGCTGTTGTTGCAGAGTGTTACAGTCATCCTGAACTTCGTATTTCAAGCGATACGGATATTTTAATTGACCCAAAAGATGAAGAAACGGTGTGCGCGTTTTTAAAAGAGAACGGATATGAAGTCGAAGAAAGACTTCCCAATCACCACCATCTTGGCGCAAGACATCCTTTCGGGGGACTTTTGGAAGTGCACGTGATGCTTTACAGTGAGATCACAAAAAAGGTGCTATTTAATAATTTAGATATGTATGGCGAACCGTGGGAAGAGATTGTAATCAACGGTGCAACCTATCATACACTAGGCGTTAATGATAACTTGATGTATCTAACTGCGCATTATATAAAGCACCTTGTCAATAGCGGTGGCGGTGTGCGTCAGATGATGGACCTTTTGCTTTTTATCGAAAAACATAAAGAGCGTATTGATTTTGAGAAATATGAGTCTCTTTTAAAAGAACTCAAGTATGATAAACTCATTGGTGTTGTAAAATCCATCGGTGCCAAATATTTTGGATTTGACTATGAAATCAAAGAAGAAGCATTGATGGAAAAGATACTGACAGATACAGAAGAAGGCGGTATTTTCGGTCATCAAACAGATACGCGCAAAATGTTTTATGATGCGTATTGTGAAGAACGCTCCGAAATGTCTAAATA
>JAZRET010000003.1:0-8376 GCA_045660945.1 Congzhengia sp. | reverse complement strand
AGGGCGGACTTTCCGGAAGCAGACTCACAATGGATATGGCATGTAAAAACATTATGACGCACACAAGTTGTGGCATTGTGCAGGCGTTTTTAATGGGCGCATTGAATCCCGCAAAAGCCATTGGAATGGACCAAAAGATTGGCTCAATTGCGCCGGGCAAAAAAGCAGATATCATTTTTGTGGACGATCAATTTAACGTAAAGAAAGTGATGCTTCAGGGGAAGCTCTGTGCGTTTTAAAGGAAAAAGAGGAGCATTTATAGATGACTAGCGTAAAAGAACTCGCAAAGAAATGGTACTATCGTTTGCCGTTTCCGAAGGAATATGAAGAAGAGTTTTTAGAGATTATTAAGAAGGAAAAAGAACTAGAGCATCTTAAGATTGATGCGTATGAAACGATAAAGGATGGTTTAAACAATCAGACCATACTTCTTTACTGTTTGTACTTTTTTGAAGAACTGTCCGAGTGGTATGAACAAGAAGGCCTTTCAGTAGATATGATGATTAAGGGGGTAAAAGACCTTACGATTTGTGTGTACAGATGCGTAGACGGGACGAAAAAAGTAGGGCTTGAACCGGATATGATGGCGTGGATGCTACGTCTCCTTCGGAAGAAACTGTTCCGTTTTGAAAGGTACCAGTTTGAAATGTCTGAAGCAATGGAAGATGTGGAAAAATTGGGCATTAAAAAAGGGGAACCGGTAGTAAATATTCATATCCCGGCAGAGGGGCGACTTGATACAGACCGACTTCTTTTTGAAATGAAAGAAGCAATCGCGTTTTTAAAAAAGCATTTTCCGACTTTTGAATTTACGTATTTTTCTTGCTATTCTTGGGTTTTAGATGAAACCTTGAAAGAGTTTTTGTCGGAGCAGGCAAATATTTTGGCGTTTCAAAGATTGTTTGAGATTGTAAAACACGATAAAAGTGAAGATGTTTTTAAATTTATGTTCAGGTTCCGTATGCAGTCAAGGGAAGAACTGAAAAACTTTCATCCCGAGACCGGCTTTGCAAAGAAAATCAAAACGGCCGGCTTAGAAGGAAGAGAATTCTACGAAGGATGGGGTTTGTTTTCTAAAAAAGAGCTTTTGTAAAAAAGCTCTTTTTTTAGTGCTGTTTTCTTGACAAATCGGAAAGATGGTATATAATGATATTAGTAAGAAAAAGGAAAAGGAGAAGCGTATGGACACGAAAGCATTGGCACTCGCAAAACATCGAGAATGGGGCGGAAAGATTGAAGTTATTTCAAGAGTTCCGGTAAAAAACAAGGAAGACCTTTCTTTGGCGTACACCCCGGGTGTTGCAGAGCCTTGCCTTGAAATCGAAAAAGATGTTGATAAATCTTATGAACTCACGCGTCGCAGTAATCTTGTTGCAGTGATTACAGACGGCTCTGCTGTGTTAGGACTTGGTAATATCGGTCCTGAAGCAGGGATGCCGGTTATGGAAGGAAAGTGCGCGCTCTTTAAAGAATTTGCAGGCGTGGATGCGTTTCCTCTTTGTATTAAAACACAGGATGTGGATGAACTCGTCAGGACGATCTATCTTCTTTCTGGAAGTTTCGGTGGTATTAACTTAGAAGATATTGCGGCTCCGCGTTGTTTTGAAATTGAAAAGAAACTCAAAGAAATTTGCGACATCCCTGTATTTCACGACGATCAGCACGGAACGGCAATTGTCGTTGCAGCGGCGTTAATCAACGCGTTAAAAGTTGTAAAAAAACAAATGGATGAAATTAAAATTGTCATTAATGGTGCGGGAAGCGCCGGAACGGCAATTTGTATGCATCTTTTAAAATTAGGCGTAAAAAATGTCATTATGGTTGACCGCTTTGGCATTATTTGCGAAGGTATGGAAAATCTGTCGGATGCCCACAAAGAACTTTCTAAAATCACAAATAAAGAACACCTTCAGGGAAATTTAGCGGATGCAATGAAAGATGCAGATGTATTTATCGGCGTTTCTGCTCCGAATATTGTGTCAAAAGAAATGGTTCAGTCGATGGCAAAGGATGCAATTGTGTTCCCGATGGCAAATCCCAATCCTGAGATTTTACCGGAACTTGCAAAAGAAGGTGGCGCAGCAGTTGTTGGAACAGGCCGTTCAGATTACCCGAACCAGATTAATAACGTTTTAGCCTTCCCCGGAATTTTCCGCGGAGCATTAGACGTTCGCGCAAGCGATATTAATGATGAAATGAAAATGGCAACATCCTATGCGATCGCAAGTCTTGTTTCAGAGGATGAATTAAACAGTGAATATATTCTGCCTGCGGCGTTTGATGAAAGAATTGGAAAAACGGTTGCAAAAGCAGTAGCAGATGCCGCGAAAAAAAGCGGCGTAGCAAGAATATAAAAAGAAAAGCAGGTAGATTATGGAAAGTTTAAAATTATCCTTTATGTCAGTGGCACCGATTTTTATCCTGATGCTTTTGGGATATATCCTCCGGTGCATCAAACTCGTCGATAAAAAGACCTTAGATGCAGTAAACAAACTCATTTTTAAAGCCTTTTTGCCGACACTCTTATTTTATAATGTTTATACAACAAGAACAGAAAACTTTATGAATACACCACTCATTACTTTTACGATTGTAGCAGTTTTATGTGTGTTTGTGGTAGGATTATTGGTTGTTCAACTTCTGACGAAAGACGCAAGCAAGCGCGGCGTGATGTTGCAGGGGTTTTTCCGTTCAAATTTTGCGATTTTGGGAATCCCTTTGATTAACTATATGTGTCATATTGAGTCAAGCAGTTTAGCCTCTTTAATGGTGGCGGTCATTATTCCGGTGTTTAATATTTTGGCTGTTATAAGCCTTGAGATGTTCCGTGGCGGAAAAGTCCGAATATTTAAAGTACTTTTTGGCGTAATTACAAATCCTTTAATTATTGGTTGCGTCCTGGGATATATCTTCTACCGATTCGGCATTAAACTTCCCGGAGTTATAGAAACTGCGGTGGGTGATATTTCAAAAATTGCATCGCCCTTATCCATCATTGTTTTGGGTGGAAGTTTTGCATTTTCCAGTATTCGCGGATATGTGAAAGATATTTTCACCGTGGTATTTGCGCGACTTGTTTTCGTGCCTGCAATTGTTTTATTTGTTGCGGCAGCTTTAGGTTTTCGCGGAGAAGCATTTGCGTGTTTAATCGTGGCGTTTGGTTCGCCGGTTGCGGTGTCTTCTTTTGCAATGGCGCAGCAAATGGGCGGAGATGAACGGCTCGCGGGACAAGTTGTTGTAATTTCTTCTGCGCTTTGCCTTTTCAGTTTATTTGGAATCATCTTTGTTTCCAGTTATTTCGGAATCATTTAGTGATACATTTTACATAAGGAGCAAAAACCGTGAAACATTTTTATTTAAAACCAAAACTTTTCTCAGTACTCAAGACATATTCAAAGGAACAGTTTTTAAAAGACGTGATTGCAGGTATTATCGTTGCAATTATCGCGCTTCCATTATCCATTGCCTTGGCGCTGGCATCCGGCGTGGAACCGGCGTGCGGCGTATATACGGCGATTGCGGCAGGTTTTGTGGTGTCGCTTTTAGGCGGTAGCCGCATTCAGATTGCAGGCCCTACAGCTGCGTTTGCAACTATCGTTGCAGGAATTGTTGCGTCTCAAGGAATGGACGGGCTATTTTTAGCAACCATCATGGCAGGTATATTGCTAATTTTAATGGGCGTTTTTAAACTGGGTAGCCTCATTAAATTTATTCCTTACACCATTACCACGGGCTTTACCTCGGGTATTGCCTTAACCATCGCCATCGGACAACTCAAGGACTTTTTAGGGCTTACCTATGCTGAGGGCGTAAAACCGGTAGAAACCATGGAAAAACTCATGGCAAACTTTGAGGCAATTTCGACATTTCACTGGGAGGCGCTTTTGGTAGGCACAGTTTGCCTTGCGATTTTAATTATTTACCCGAAATTTGAAAAGAGAATTCCGCCGTCACTCATTTCTGTTATTGTCGGCGTTTTAATGGTAAAATTTATCCCAGGATTAGATGACGGCGTATTTACCATCGGAGAACTTTATACCATTCCGGTAGGACTTCCGAAAGTGGATTTTGCCGGTATGGACTTTAGCCTCGCTAAAATCACGGCAGTTTTCCCCGATGCCGTTACGATTGCCATTTTAGCGGCGATTGAATCGCTCCTTTCCTGCGTTGTTGCAGACAGTATGGTAAATTCAAAGCACAATTCCAATGCAGAACTTGTTGCGCAGGGAGCAGGAAATATCGCATCTGTTCTTTTTGGCGGAATTCCTGCAACGGGTGCGATTGCAAGAACTGCTGCGAATGCGAAAAACGGCGGCAAAACTCCGGTTTCCGGTATGGTGCATGCGGTGGCGCTTTTGCTTGTTTTATTATTCTTGATGCCCTATGCAGGTCTTATCCCGATGCCCGCAATTGCCGCAATTTTATTTATGGTAGCGTATAATATGAGCGAATGGAAGAAGTTTGTTTCCGTAGTAAAAACGGCACCAAAGAGCGATCTTATTGTGCTCGTTGCAACCTTTGTACTTACGGTTTTATTTGATTTGGTTATCGCAATTGAAGTAGGTATGATTTTAGCGGCAATGCTCTTTATGAAGAGAATGAGCGAAGAAACTTCTGTTACAGGCTGGAAGTATGTTGACGAAGAAAACGATAAAGATAGCCTTGATTTAAAAGTTATCCCGAAAAACGTGCGCGTATATGAAATTAGCGGACCTTTATTTTTTGGCGCGGCAGATAAAGTTTTAGATATCAAATTAAAAGATTTTACAAAGTGTTTGATTTTAAGAATGAGAGCCGTTCCGGCACTTGATGCAACGGCGTATAATTCTTTAAAAACACTTTATAAAAAGTGCCAAAAGAATGGCGTGCAGATTATCTTCTCGCATGTTAATCAGCAGCCGTTAGATGTGATGAAAAAGAACGGTTTTTATGAAACTGTAGGTGCGGAGCATTTTTGCGCGCACATTGATGAAGCATTAGAACTTGCAAACAAAATTTCACAGTAAGAAAAGCGCAGTAGCCGGAGGGCTACTGCGTTTTTCAAATGATTGCAAAAAATGTACTTCCTTTGGAGCAAGAATGCAATATACTTTTATTTTAAGGCGTGTTATAATGAAGATGTGGAGATTGGATTTAAAGGAGTGTGTGTTCCATGAAAGAAAAATCGTTTTCTGATGCAAGAGCACTTATGTTATCAAAAGAACTGAGTAAATTGAATTTTAATGAGGAAAATAGCGAACTTCTTTTATATACATACTGGTGCAGAGTTGCATATAGCGCGCTTGAACAATGGAATCAAAAAGAGCACGCGCATTCTTTTTGGGAACTGCATTTGTGCCTTAGCGGAAGTGCCCGTATTTTGATAGACGGAACAGAATATATTTTAGATAAAAACACATACATTTTTTTAAGCCCAAAAAGCAAACACAAATTTTTATTTGAGTCGGACGATTATTCAGAGTTTGTATGGGGATTCAGCATTGAAGATTGCGACGATGTAAATGAGATTCTTTTTGATAAGTACAGAAAAACGAATGTTTTTCAGGCGGAAACAGAAATGCGCAATTCCGTTTTCATGATTTTAGAGAATACGGAAAAGGCAGAGTTTGGCCATTATCATATCATCAAGAATGAACTTTATCATATTTTTGCTCTTTTGGTCAGAAGCGCCGGAGCGAAAGAAACGAAAACATACACAAAAGCAAGAAAGAATGAAGCCGAACTGATCGGAAAATACATTCGTGAAAATTTGGCAGATTCTATCAGTATTGAAGATGTCGCATCGTTTTTCCATATCAGTAAAAGTTCTGTTGAGCGGATTTGTAAAAGGGAATATAACAAGACATTTTCTCAAATAAAGATGGAGATTCGTGCAGAGACGATCAGAAAACTTTTGCAGGAAACAGATTACACCATGGAAGAAATTGCGGGAGCAACAGGATTTTGTGACCGCTATTCTATGGGGAAATTTTTCAAGAAAATGGAAGGGGAAACACCCGGCGACTATCGCAGAGGAACAAGAAAATAATCAGACATTTTTTTGAAGAGTTTTGACATTTATCGGCGTGAAATGTCTGTGTTATAATGAAATCGCAGAGGTTTCGTTATAAACAGAAAAGACATAGCTTGCCGAAAGGAATGTGAAAACAGATGACGTTAAAAGAAAAAATTAAAAATGGGAAAAGCATATGCGGAACGCTTGTGAATATGCCCGCTATCAGTGTTGTGGAAATGATGGGATATTTTGATTATGACTATCTTTGGATCGATTTAGAGCATTCCGCGATCACACTTGATAAATGTTATGCGATGCTTGTTGCGGCAAAATCCGTGGTGAAACAAGCAATCGTGCGTGTTCCGCAAAATGATCTTACATATACCAAAAAAGTACTTGAAATGGGCCCGGATGGAATTATATTTCCCATGGTCCATACCGCAAAAGAAGCAGAGGAGCTTTTGTCTTACACTCTTTATCCGCCGTACGGAAGCAGAGGTTGCGGTCCGCAACGTGCTGTGAGATATGGCGTTGATGACGAAATTGCATATTTTAAATCCGGTCCGATGGACTTGTGCAGATTTATGCAGATAGAATGTAAAACCTTTGTAGACGAACTGGAACAGATCGTTGATAATCCGTATATTGATGGGTTCATTTTAGGCCTTGCAGATTTGTCGGGGTCTATTCATGAAATTGGAGATTTTTTTGGAGAAAACAACCTTGCCCTTGCAAAAAAAGCAATCGAAATTGCGAAAAAGCACAATAAAATCGTTGGCGCTGCAACACTTGCAACAGACGAAAAAACGCTTTCTATGCTCCATGATATGGGAATTAAAATGATCACTTGCGGAGCAGATTTTAACTACATCGTAAATGGTGCAAAGAACACATTTGAAACTGTGAAAAAAGTAATCGGAAAGTGATTGAAAGGAATGAACGAAAAATGAAAGAACTAAAATTTTCTTATACAAGAGAACGCCTGTTTTCAGGCTTTGATGGGACGTATTGTAAAGTTTGCCCGACAATTGCATACGATGGCGAAAACACTGCGTTTTTAACATATCAGATGCTGCTTCTTTCCGGAAGTGATGTGTTCTTTGACACCTATATTGCAAAGAGCACCGATGGCGGTAAAACTTTTGGCGAACCAAAACTAAGACGTGACATCAGTTGGAACGAAAACGGAATTCGTATGGCGCCTTTGGGCTGGCTTCTTTATAACAAGCACCACAAAAAATGGTTTGGCTTAGGTGAAATGACAAAGTATGAAAACGATTCTGAGCAGGTTCTCCACAACGACATCGGAGAATGTGATCCGTTGGTATTTTCCTTTGACGCAGATGTGGGCGACTGGACGGGGATGTCTTCGATACCGTTTCCGTTTCCGTATGTTTCCGCACGTCCTGCGCCGCAGTATGTAGAACTTGATAACGGGGACATCTTAATTGCGTTTTATTATCAAACGGAGGAAATGAAAAAATGCGCCATCATTACCGCGCAATATTCCTTTGATGGAGACAAGTTAAAACTTGTAAAAGCAGGGGAGCCGATTTTGGGTGAAAAGTTTGGAGCACGCGGTTTTTGTGAGCCGTCTTTAGCATATTTAAACGGGAAATACTATCTTACCATTCGCAGTGATGATATTGGTGTGATGGCAGTAAGTGAAGACGGTTTTACGTTTTCTGAGCCGACGCCGTGGAAATGGGATGATGGAAGTATCTTAGAAAACTACAACACCATGCAACATTGGGTAAGAAATAAAGATGGACTGTTTTTGGCATATACAAGACGCGGCGCGCATAACGATCACGTATTCCGTCATCGTGCTCCGATTTTCATGGCGCGTTTTGATGAAGACAGGAACTGTCTTGTTCGCGAGAGTGAAGTAATTTTGGTTCCGGAACTGGGCACAAGACTGGGAAACTTTAACGTCATTGAAGCAGGAGAGAAAGAATCCTGGCTCATCACGGCAGAGTGGATGCAGCCGATTGGTTGCGAAAAATACGGAAGCGACAACTCTTTGTGGATTGCCCGCGTATTCTGGGAATAAAGGAGAGAGAAAAATGGCAAAAATCAGAGATAAGGACTTAATCACCGTCAATTCCATTGAGGAAGATAATATTGCCTTTTATAACGTAAAAGAAGAACCCTTTGATTTGTACGGATTTGCAAGTGCAAAAAAAGGAGAAACATTTCTAAGAATGCCACTTGATGTTGCGCGCTCAGTCAGTGCGGATGTCGAAGAGCTTTGCGAACTTCTCTCAGGCGGCAGAGTGCGTTTTAAAACAAACTCTCCTTATGTTGCAATCGTTGCAAAATATAAAAACATCATTCGCATGAATCATATGTCGTTACTCGGCACTTCCGGTTTTGATATG
>JAZRET010000002.1:0-11180 GCA_045660945.1 Congzhengia sp. | reverse complement strand
ACCTCCTTTTGGACTTTGGCCCTGAAAACTTTTTTCAGAGCAAGGATTGCGCTTACTCACGCATTATATTATTATACAGAAAATTACATCTTTTGTCAAGAGTTTTTTTCTGTGATAATACCTTTAAAATTATAGCGCAGAAACTAACCTTTCCACAACGGCCAACGCCTCGTCGATTTTAGATACATCTTTACCGCCTGCCTGCGCAGAATCGGGCTTACCGCCACCGCCGCCGCCGGCAATTTTTGCAACTTCGCGCACGATGTTTCCTGCGTGAACGCCTTTTGCAATTGCATCTTTCGTTGCCATTGCAACAAAGGTTACTTTGTCGCCGTCTGCGGATGCTAAAACGATTACGCTGCAGGGGAGCTTCTGTTTGAAGTTATCGCCCGTGGTGCGGAGCGCATCTACCGTTGCACCGTCGATTCTTCCGGTTACAACTGTGATTCCGCCGATTTCTTTTGCGCCGGAAAGAAGATCGCCTTCAGAACTCTTTGCAAGTTTTGCGTTTAAGCTCTCAATTTTCTGCTCTGCGGTTTTTAAATCATCCATTACCATGGACGCTTTTTTCGAAAGGTCTTTCGGCGCACATTTTAAGGCTTCCGCAGTTTCGTTAATCACTTCCTGCATTGCATAAACTTCTGCCAAAACGCCCATGCCGGTTACTGCTTCAATTCTTCTTACGCCGGCTGCAACGCCTGCTTCGGAAAGAATTTTAATTAAACCGATTTCGGAAGTATTTAAAACGTGACATCCGCCGCAAAGTTCCATAGAATAGTCTCCCATGGAAACCACGCGGACAACGTCGCCGTATTTATCGCCAAACACTGCAACTGCGCCTTTTTTCTTCGCTTCGTCAATGGGCATATCTTCCCAGGAAACGGAGAGCGCATTTACAATCTGCTCGTTGACTTCTTTTTCGGCTTTTGCAAGTTCTTCTTTTGTTAGCGCTCTGTCAAAGGTAAAGTCAAAACGCAGACGGTCTTTGTTGACGAGTGATCCTGCCTGAGAAACGCTATCGCCTAAAATGTTTTTCAGCGCTCCGTCTAAAAGATGGGTTGCCGAGTGATTTGCCTGAATTTTCTTTCTTGTCTTTTTGCAAACAGAAGCGGTTAAGGTGTCCCCTACGCTTACGGTGCCTTCTTTTACGCTTGCAATGTGATAGAATTTACCGTCAGGTGTTTTCTTGGTATCTGTAACAACCGCTTCAAAGAGGTTTCCTGTAAATTTACCAACGTCACCAACCTGACCGCCGCCTTCACCATAGAACGGTGTTTTGTCTAAAACGATGATGCCGTCTTTTCCTTCGCCGAGTGCCTTTACGTTTCCGCTATCTGTTACAATTGCGAGCACTTTTGCATCTGCGGTTAAGTTATCATATCCGACAAACTCTGTGGGCGCCATACCTGCCAAAGCATCTGCAATGGCATCGTCCCAGCCGACTTCTGTCATTTTCGCATTGGCACGCGCACGCGCACGCTGCGCTTCCATTTCGCGCTGAAATCCCTCTTCGTCAATTTCAATGCCGCGTTCTGCTAAGATTTCGCGGGTTAAGTCGATGGGGAAACCATAGGTGTCATAAAGTTTAAATGCATCGCCGCCGGAAAATACCGTGTTTTTCTCCAAATCGTCGATCACTTTATCATCTAAGAAACTGTTTAAGATTGCAAAACCTGCATCGATGGTCTGCGCAAAACGTTCTTCTTCCGTTTTGATTTTGTTGCAGATGACATCTTTCTTTTCTTCCAAAACGGGATATGCACCTTTCGATGCTTCGATCACGGTTTCAGCGAGTTTATAAAGGAAGGTTCCTTTAATGCCCAAAAGTCTTCCGTGACGTGCCGCACGACGAAGAAGTCTTCTTAATACATAGCCTCTTCCTTCGTTTGAAACATTTACGCCGTCAGAAATCATAAATACGGTACTTCTGATGTGGTCTGTTACCACGCGCACAGAAACGTCAGTTTCTGCGTTTTTGCCGTATTCCACATTTGCCATTTCGCAAACTTTATCACGGATACTCTTGATTGTATCAACGTCAAAGAGGGATAAAACGCCCTGCATGATGCAGGCAATACGCTCTAAACCCATACCGGTATCGATGTTGGGTTTTAAAAGTTTCGTATATGTGCCGTCTTCCTGCTTTTCAAACTGGGTAAATACTAAGTTCCAGAATTCTACATAACGGTCACATTCGCAGCCTACTTTACAGTCAGGAGAGCCGCAACCGTTTTCCGCGCCGCGGTCAAAATAAAGTTCGGAACAAGGACCGCAAGGACCGGTACCGATTTCCCAGAAGTTGTCCTCTTTTCCCATGCGTACGATATGGCTTTCGTCCACACCGACGTGTTTGGTCCAGATTTCCTTTGCTTCATCGTCTTCTTCATAGATGGAAACCCAGATTTTATCTTTGGGGAGTTTTAAAACTTCTGTTACGAATTCCCATGCCCATTTGGTAGCATCATGCTTAAAGTAATCTCCAAAAGAGAAGTTACCGAGCATTTCAAAGAATGTTCCGTGGCGCGCGGTTTTACCAACGCGCTCAATATCCGGTGTGCGAATACATTTCTGACATGTTGTTACGCGGCTTTTCGGCGGAACCTGTCTTCCCGTAAAGTAAGGTTTTAACGGTGCCATGCCCGCGTTAATTAAAAGCAAACTCGGGTCACTTTCCGGCACCAGCGAAAAACTGGGAAGTCTTAAATGTTCTTTCGATTCAAAGAACGAAAGATATTTTTCTCTGATTTCATTCAGTCCTAATTTTTCCATGTCAATTTCCATAGCCTTTCTGCTCACAAATAATATTTAAAAACACACACGCTTCTCATTGTGAGCAGATAAGGCGTGTAATGGAAATTATGCATATCGCCGTTTCGCGCTTTTGCGCGAAAACTCGGCGGTGCAATAAATTCCACCGGGACATAACGTGATTTTTCACGTTTTGTCACCTTTCATGGTTTATTTTCTTATAGATAATCTTCAAAATGATTGGCTCGTTTTAAGAGCGTCGCTGCAGAAATCGGCGAAATAAACACGCGTGTTTCCCGGTTTCCCTCCGTCAAAACATAAGACTTCGGCAAATCCATGGGAGACACATTCACCACAAAGCCCTCCTCTTCTGCCACGTGCAAAAATTCGCGCGTGATTTTAGAAGTCGACGTAATGTCTAAGTCAAATATTGCAATGATGTCTTTCTGCGCCACAACCGTGTCGCCACCTAAGTGTAAATACATCTATAAACGCTCCTAATTTAAAATGGTTCCGTGGTCTACGCAAATCGCGTTATACGCTTCTCCGCCCGGAAATTCTTCTTTATCGGTGCAGGTTAAAATGACCTGCTTGTCTTTTATTTTCCCTGCAAGGTATGCTCTTCTGTCACTATCGAGTTCTGACATAATATCGTCTAAGAGCAGAACGGGGTATTCTCCCGTATCTTCAAAAATCATATCTGCCTGGGCAAGCTTTAAAGCAAGTACCGCACTTCTGTGTCGTCCTTGAGAGCCGTAGGTTTTAATGTCGCGCCCCCCCGTTTCAAGATCTAAATCATCTCTGTGCGGGCCATATAAAGTAAATCCCTGCTCGATTTCTTTTTTAAAAGAATCATTTAACTTCTTTAAAAGCTCTTCTTTTGTTTCAAATGCCGTTTTGTAGGTTACAAGAAAGTCTTCACCCGAAATTTCGCGATGAATCTTTTGGGCATAAACTTTCAGGCTTTCCACAAACTGCTTTCTTGCCTCAATCACGCGGATGCCGTAATCGGCGAGTTTTTCATTCCACACGGCAAGCGTTTCAAAACTCCCATCGTCTTTTTGAAATTTCAGTTTTCGGATAAGATTGTTTCTTTGTTCTAAAATTTTATTATATCTTCTTAAAACATGATAATATTTCGGGCGCATCTGACTTACGGCGATGTCTAAAAAGCGCCGTCTTGCGTTTGGAGAGCCCTTGGTCAAGTTGAGTTCATCGGGCGAAAATAAAACCACGGTGAAACGCCCTATGAGTTCTCCGAGTTTTGTAATCGGCACACCGTTTATTTTAATCTGCTTTTTGCGGTCACGGCGAACTAAAAACTCGATTTCGTTTTCTCTTTGTTTGTCTTCGAATACAACTGAAATTCTTGTGAGGTCTTTTCCGAACTGAATGAGTTCTCTGTCTTGCTGGGTACGGAAGGATTTACCGATAGAAAAAAGGTACACGGCCTCTAAAGCATTCGTTTTTCCCTGCGCGTTGTTTCCGTATATCATATTAGTTCCGGGAGAAAACGAAAAGACTTCATTTTCGTAATTCCGAAACCCCTCCAGTTTTAATTCCTTCACATACATATTAGACTACTCCACACAAATTTCTTCGTCAATTTCATCGGGGATAAATATGCGCACGGTGTCGCCGGGATATACTTTTTTCCCGCGCATCAGGCAAACTTCCCCGTTGTAGGAAACAAATCCTTCAAAAATAAGTTCTTTTGCAAAACTGCCGCTATCGGCAACGCCCGAAAATTTCAGGAGTTGGTCGAGTTTTATAAACGGCGTTGTAATTTTTATGTTCATAAATTACTCCCTGTTTTCAAGGTTTTTGATGAGTTCATCGATGATTTTTCTGGTATCATCATTTTCTTCCATGCTTTTCTTAATATTATTAATACCGTTTAAGATGGTTGCATGGTTTCTTCCGCCGAGTTCTTGTCCGATTTTAGGTAAACTCAGGTTTGTAAACTGACGGATTAAGTACATCGCGATGTGTCTTGCATATGCGATTTCCTGCGTGCGTTTTGCCGATAAAATTTCATCCGATGTTACATTAAAATAGTTCGCCACAACAGAGAGGATATATTCTGTGTTCACGTGCGGGTCATCGGACTTATTTAAAAATTCGCGGATGGCATCATCTGCAAGTTCCATTGTGATGGGTTTTCCCATCAAAACGTTATATGCCATTAAGCGTTTTAACACGCCTTCTAAATTTCGGATGTTGGACTTTAAGTGTTCTGCGATATAAAATAAAATATCATCAGAAACTTCAAAGTTTTCTTCGCTTGCTTTTTTCTTTAAAATCGCAATTCGCGTTTCTAAATCAGGGCGCTTGATGTCAACAATCAGTCCCCATTCGAAACGGGTTTTCATACGGTCTTCCAGTTCTTTAATTTCTTTCGGCGGACGGTCAGACGTGATAATAATCTGCTTATTCGCATCGTGAAGCGCATTAAAGGTGTGGAAAAATTCAACCTGCGTTTGGTCTTTGTTTGCAATAAACTGAATATCGTCGATAATCAAAACGTCACACGTGCGGTACTTATTGCGGAATTCGATATTTCCGTTACCGCTCATAATCGTAGAGATAAATTCATTCATAAACTGTTCGCTGGTAACATATAAAACGTGTGCATTGGGGTTGTTTTCCTTGATTTTATTGCCCACTGCGTGCACCAAATGGGTTTTTCCAAGTCCCGGACCGCCGTATACAAATAACGGGTTAAATGCATCTGCAGGACGCTCAGAAACAGATTTTGCCGCCGCATGTGCAAATTTGTTGGATTCGCCTACCACAAAAGAGGAAAAGGTATATTTGGGGTTTAATGTGATTGCATCGTCGTCTCTTGTGCCGAACGACACGCGATACTCTAAACACTTCGGCATCGGCTCGTTAAAATCCACAAGTTCGATTTTAAGGGGCGATTCTGACACAACATTTACCGCCTCTTGTATATTTTCAAGATGCATGGATTTTATAATATCTAAATGCAGTTCTGTCGGCATTTTGAGATACAAAACGCCCTCGTGAATGCCCAAAGGATTTAATTGCTCAATCCAATGTTCATAAGAAGACTGGCTCATTGCTTCTTTTAAAAGATTTAAGGCACCGCCCCAAATGGTCGATAATTGTGCTTTCATAGATGTTGTTCCTCTTTTCTATTCTTCGTTCGTAGTTTTCTGCCTTTCGGGAATGACCATTTCCGTCACTTCCGAGAAATTACCGGTTCTTACGTCTTTTGCCGTAAACGACGCAGTAGAGTTGCATTCGTGACACTCTAAAACGATTTCATCTTCTAAAACATCTACGTCAATAAGATTCGAGCCACAGCCGCAGAAAAGTGCACCGTCTTCTGAGAGTTCCTGAATTTTGTTTAACGCTTTTAAAAAGGTGAGTCCGTTTTTACCGGTATGCGCAAGACCGCACGCAGTTAAAATCTCATGGACATAATCCTGCGTTTTTTGCACCGACGCCAAAACCTCCTCTTGTTTTCCGATGGAAACCAGCCCAATAAAAAGTTCCGGACATGCAAAATTTAAAACGGGATTTTTCATCAGTTGGTCAAGCGGCGTAATATATTCGTGCACTTCATCACACATCATACAGACTGGTGCCACCACATACTCCGTTTGGGTGCGTGGCGAAATATTTAATTTAGACTTTCCGCAATCGCAGGCAAGCTGTATTCCTCTGCCGCCGGAAAGTTCAAACAGGCTAAACTCTGCAAACGCAATACTTCCGCAAGCAGGACAAAGATATGCCGCCACTCTGCCAAAATCAATTATCATGAAAGATTCCTCACCTAATCGTATTATAATCTACCTTATATCTTACTACAAAACACGAAAAATGTCAATTGATTTCAGCTAAAACCGAAAAAAATCCTTTTGCATCTTAGCAAAAGGATTTTTCGGTTTTCTTTTTATGTTTTTTCTTTTAAAAGTGCATACTTTTGTTTTGTCGCTTCTCCGCCCCTGATATGCCGGTCAGCCTTATTTTCCGACAAAACTTCCGCCACCTCTTTAAAAAGCCCGCGGTTAATTTCTTTTAAGCGTTCCGTCACGTCTTTATGTACCGTCGACTTCGATATATTAAAATCTTTGGCCGTTTTTCTGACTGTTGCTTTATGCTCCACAATATAGTTCGCTAGTGTAATCACCCGTTCTTCAATATAGGCTTTCATAGCTCCACTCCAAAACATCAATTGATAAACTATATGCTTTGCTTTCTTCCGTTATGCAAAGTCTCAGAGTTTCTTTACATTTTTTGGAATGATGCTTGAAATTTTTTGAAAAAAGTATTATACTATAAATATGAGTAGTAAATTTATCGCAAAAGAAGGCGTAGCTTATGGCAATAACATATAGCCGAAAAAAACAAAAACAACATCATCTTTTATATACGGTCATCACCGCCGTGTTAATCTGCGCGGTGTTTTTGGGTACGGTCAACATTTTTTATACGAAGGCCGAAAACGAAGCATACGAAACGCTTCACCTCCAGACAAAGCAGATCAAAGACGATTTGACGCTTCAACTGCTTTCAGACCGTGAAAACCTTTCCACAATGGCAAACTTTGCATCAAAGCTTTATGCCAACGGTGAAAGTTATAATTTAATGTTTGATTCCTTTAAGCCAATTGGCCTGTTTTCAAGAATCGGCATTTTAAATTCTGACAACACCTTTATCACGAAAGACGGAACCTACGATTTAAACGGAAAGCTCTCTTTCTATGCAGAATCTATTAAGGGAGAACACGTTACCGGAAGAACCATCAGTTATTCCATTCCCGGCGAAGAGGTTGTGCGAAGTGGCGTTCCCATTGTTGTAGACGGAAGAACGGTTGGCATCATATACGGCATCATCAGAATGGAAACAATCAATAAAAAATATGGTGATATGGCAAAGGAGCTCGATGCCCAACTTTTTGTTTACGACAAAGACTCAAAGAAATTTATCATTGATACGATTAATCAAATCCCCGGTGAGCTGACAGACCTTAAAACCCGTGAATATAAAGACGGCTTTTCGTATCTTGACTTTCTCACGAATGACAAAGGATTTTCTTCGTTTAAGTCCCTCCGCACGGGCGAAGATTTGTATGTTCACTACTCTACCATTGAAGATTTTGACTGGGGTATTATGCTTGCCAGATACGAAACGCAGGTATTTGCAGAAACCGACGCAATCTTTCGGCTCTTTCTCTTTACGTTTTGCCTGATGATGTTCGTAATTGTAGCTTACATCTGCATCGTTTTACTGAGCGAAAGAAACAGAATAAATGCAACTGCAGAGGCATCCGGCATCCGAAAACTTCTTTTGGAAGTAAATCAAAATCACGAAAATATTTTTGATGCTTTAAAAAATATCCAAAACTTCTCTCGGGGAAGATCTGCGTTTTTCGCGGATACCGACGGTGAAGATTATTACTATATCCAACCCGCTCTGAAAGGTCAGCTTCTTTCAGGCGAAGAGAAAAACTATTTTATCAGTGAATTGTTCTGCTATGCAGCGGCTCTCCACAATGTGAATAAAGCGACCGTTTCCATTATGCGGATCGTTCCCAACAAACACCTTGCAAAAACCAATCTGGAATTATATCGTTTCTCAAAAGAACATGATATTCGAGAAGTTTCCTTTGCGATGATTACAAATAAAAACAATCACATTAGTATTTTGGGTACAATCAATCCCAAGAAAGGCGTTGTTGCTCGGTCGCTTTTAGAAGATATTGCAATTTGTTTTTCAATTGCCATCTTTAACAAAAAGCATCTGAATAAAACAGAACTTGCCGCAACGACAGATGCTCTTACCGGCGTTTTAAACCGCGTAGCTTACAAAAAAGATATTTTGATCCTAGACCAGGAAAAACCGAAAACCTTCTCTTGCATTTATATCGACGTAAATGAACTGCACATTATGAACAACAAATTCGGTCACGCCGCAGGCGACGAAATGCTCATTTATATTGCAAACACGTTAAAAGAAGTATTTTTCGGGCAAAGCATTTACCGCATGGGTGGAGATGAATTTTTAGTCTTTACAAAAGCCATCCCACAGGAACAACTGAAAAAGGATATCGAATCGTTCATGGAACTGTTAAAGCCGAAAGGATATCACGTAGCAATCGGTCTTTCTTTCAGAAAACAGAGCACGAACTGCGAAGAAATGGTTCGCGAAGCCGAAATCAGAATGTACGAAGCAAAGGCGCAGTACTATCAGAACAAAGAACACAGTAGCGTTGCAAGTGCCGAAGATAAAAGTTATGTTCAGACAAAAACCGGAATCCGTGAAATCGATACAATGCTTTCCATCCTAAACGAACATTACAACGGCATTTACAGGGTTTCTTTGAAAACAGATAACGCACACCGCATCTTAATGCCGTCTTATCTTGGATATAACGAGGACGAAAGCCATTTCTCAAAACTTTTCACGAAATACATAGATGACATTGTACATCCTGATTTCCACAGAGCAATTATGAGTTTTCTAAACTATGATGCAATCAAAAGACAGCTCATGGAGGGCGTAACTCCGCAAATTACTTATAATAAAGTCAATGGTGAAACGGTTATCTTAAGCGTATATCCGCTTGGAAAAGACCATGAGAACTTTGACGAAACCCTTTGGGTGTTTGCAAAAGATTAAAAGAGATTTGACAAACGCACTTTCGTGTGCTAAAATGTGAAAAGTTGAATATTTTGGCAAACCCGGCGAAAGCCGGCGACGCAAAGCTAAGAGGCTAAGGTTTGGCTGTTTCATTGACTCGGCTACACTACGCTCGTCCAGCTGCGATAATAAAAGGTCTTAAAAGGACCTTCTATTGTTGCAGCTTTTTTTATAAAAATTTTTATAACAATCATAAAAAAAGTAAATCTTGACTGCGGGCAGAGAAACAAAAGTCAGGAAAAACGAAGAAAGAGGTGCAGAAAAAGTGAATTGGTTAGTTGCCGAAAGTCCCGCGCGCTACCCTATTATTTCTATTTTATGTTTATTGTTGCTCCTGGGAGTAATCATCATTTTACTATTCCGAATCAACCGGATTAAAAAAGAAAATGCATTTGATAAAATGACAGACTTTGAGACCGGAATGGGAAATCTGCAGTGTTTGAAATATCATTTTAAACGTGTAATAAGCGCTGCTTCAAAAGACCTTTACTACATTGCATACATCATATTAGACAGCAGTTACTTAAGGTCTTATCACGATGAAAGTTCCTTTGATGAGGTGCTAAAATACACTGCGTCTGTTCTGTCAGATGCGACAGGCGACAAAGAAATTGCTGCCAGAATCACAGAAAACGGCTTTGCATTTTGCTTCCGCTCCTCAAACGATGCCGATGCAAAAAAAAGGCTCAAAGAACTCATGAACAAATTAAACAGTTTTGAAAACCTGAAAGAAAAAAATAACAAGCTTGTATTTCACGCGGCTTTCTACCCTCTTTCGGCTTCCGATAAAAACTGTGAAATTTTACTTTTCAATTTAAGAAAAAACTGCAACAAGATTTTCGGCACGGAAAAACAGATTATTTTCTGTGACGTCCACTCGATGAATAAAATTCAGGAAGAAAAGAGGGTTACCGAAAGCATCTTAAAAGGTCTTGAAAAAAATGAATTTAAGATGTATCTGCAGTTTATTGTAGATAATAAAACGAAGAAAATCGCATCTTGTGAAGCGCTCTCAAGATGGGACCGCAAAGAAAAAGGGCTTGTCGGACCCGGAAACTATATTGAAAACATGGAAAACACCGGGCTTATCAGCAAACACGATTTTTATATGTTTGAGCGCGCTTGCCATCAACTCGAGGAATGGAGCGAAACGGACTATAAAGATATTTCAATTTCTTGTAATTTCACGCGTATTACGCTTTCTGAAGATGATTTTATTGAAAAAATCAAAACCATTTCAGAAAAATATCAATTTGATAAAACGAAACTTGCAATAGAAATCACAGAAGATGCGATGGAAAAAGACATCGAAACCGCCACGCAAAACGTCAGAAAATGTAAAGAACTCGGTTTTAAAATTTATCTTGACGATTTAGGAAGCGGATATACATCCCTTGCAAATCTCTGTGACTACCCCATTGATATTGTAAAAATTGACCGTGATATTCTTTTAAAACTCAATACGCCAAAGGGAAAAGATTTGTTCTCCGGCATCATCGCACTTGCGCACAGTTTAAATATTGACGTCATTTGTGAGGGTGTTGAAACGGAAGATCAAAACACACTCGTTTCACAGTCTGATTGCGACTACATCCAAGGATGGTATTATTCAAAACCGCTTCCTTCAGAAGAGAGCCGTTCCTTCCTTGTAAAATTTTCAAAAGAACCCTGATGAAAAAAAATAATAAAACCCCCGAAAGCAAAAAAGCTTTCGGGAGTTTCATTATTGAATTTCCGTTTTTCTATAAAGCATTTTAAAT
>JAZRET010000001.1:0-11493 GCA_045660945.1 Congzhengia sp. | reverse complement strand
GAGCGATTCGTCACCCATCACATCAAATGACGGCATGTCAGAAAGCGTCAAACCGTTTCTTTTAATATAGGCTTCTTTTTTGGTCCAGAGTTCAAAAAATCTTGTCTGGATTTTGCGCTTATCGGAAAGCATATAGTATTGTTCGCGTGGTGTAAACATACGCTCAGCGACGCGAATATCTGCTTGATGTACTTTTTCCACATCAATGCCCACGGGCTTGTCCGAAATGGCACAAACGGCTAAAGAGCCGGAATGGCTGAGACTAAAGTGAATGTCTAAGTCGTGCGCATAAGGCTTTCCGTTTTTGTCGCGCCGGAAGGAAACTTTTTCGGGAGCAATTCCGAGTTTTTCGGCGATAGCCTTGCGTGCAAGCATGCCTGCCGCTGCGGACAGTTTTTTTGCCGGTTCGTTCTTTAAACGGTCAATTTTCAGTTTTCTTGATTTATCGCAGGAGCGATACATTTCCAGGAATTCTTCGTCTGTCATTGTCGCAACGTCTAAAGTGGAAATCTCGAGCACACATATCACCTCTTTTACCATTCTAGCATACAAAATCGTATCCGTCAAGATAATAAAATACACAAAAAAAGGAAATGCTAAGAAAAAGAAAAAAGGATGTGAAAAAAGTGAACATTTGGCATGATATTGCTCCATACCGCATCCAAAAAGAATGCTTTGTTGCGGTGATTGAAATTTCCAAAGGAAGTAAAAACAAATATGAATTAGATAAGGAAACAGGTCTTTTATTATTAGATCGCGTACTTTATACTTCTACGCGCTATCCTGCAAACTACGGGTTTATCCCGAGAACATATGCAGAAGATAACGATCCTTTAGACGTGCTTGTATTATGCTCTGAAAGTATCTTACCCATGACGGTGGTGAATTGCTATCCCATCGGTGTGCTTTCTATGGTTGACAGCGGAAGCAGAGATGAAAAAATTATCGCGATTCCCATGAATGACCCGGTTTATAATAACTATACGGACGTAGAGCAACTTCCGCGGCATATTTTTGAGGAAATGACGCATTTCTTCACGGTATATAAAGAACTTGAAGGAAAACAAACTGCTGTGAGCGAAATGAAAGGGAAAAAGGAAGCAATCGAAATCGTAGAGCGTGCTATGGAAAGTTATATAGACAAATTTTGCAGATAAAAAAGCTGTGATAAAATGAATTTCATTTTATCACAGCCTTTTTCTTTTGCAGGGCTTTGAGAAAATAGTGCAGAATGGACAAACGGAATCCGAAGGCGTACGTTGGTACGTCGAGAGGTGACGTTTGTTCATAGCTTTCATGCACAAATAAAGAAGGAATTCGTGACAAACGAATTCCAACTTAAAAAACAATCTTTTGTTTTTGCTTTCGCCCTTTATTAAAAAACTTGCATGAAAGCGATCTGTGCATTTTGTCATAGCCCTTATTCTCCGATTTGTGATGCGAAACTCGCTATAAATTCTTTCGTTCTCGGGTTTTGCGGGTTTTCAAAAATTTGCGTAGGCGTTCCTTCTTCTGCAATCACGCCTTTATCCATAAAGATAATACGGTCTGAAATATTCTTCGCAAAATACATTTCGTGGGTTACGATAATCATCGTCATGCCCTCGTCTGCTAAAGACTTAATAACCTTTAAAACTTCGTTTGTAATTTCAGGGTCGAGCGCCGATGTCGGCTCATCAAAGAGCATAATTTTCGGTTCCATTGCAAGTGCGCGGCAGATGGCAACACGTTGCTGCTGACCGCCGGAAAGTTCGCAAGGGTAACTGTCATATTTTAAAGCAAGGCCCGATTTCTCCATAAGCGCCTTTGCTTTTTTTTCGATTTCGGCTAAAATTTCTTTTTTGTTTTCTTTGTAATCGGGACGCTCTTTTGCCAAAAGTTTCGGCGCAAGCATCACGTTTTCTAAAGCCGTATACTGCGGAAACAGGTTAAAAGACTGAAAAACAAAGCCAAATTTTGACTGAATTTCGCGCTGCTCTTTGCTGTTTCGTTTAATGGGCGTTTCAGCGTTGAATACGAGATTTCCATCAAGTTCAATCGTTCCCTTGTCTGCCACTTCTAAAAAGTTGATGCAGCGGAGCAGAGTGGTTTTACCACTTCCGGAAGAACCGATAATAGAAATTACTTCGCCCTCTTCCATCGAAAAGTCAATGCCTTTTAAAACCTCGAATTTTCCGAAGCGTTTATGTATTCCGTTTACATTTAAAATTGCCATACACATTCCCTCCGTTAACCTTCGTAGTAGTTTAATTTCTTTTCGATGTGTCCCAAAAGAATGGTTAAAACACCGTTAAATACGAGGAAGTAAATTCCCGTTGAGAAGAGCGGCCAGATTAAGCCCTGCTTTGTAAAGCGCTCTGCACTCATCAAAATTTCCGCAACACCGATTACGCGCGCGAGAGAAGTGTCTTTTACCAAGGTGATGATTTCGTTTCCCATGGGGGGAGTGATCCGTTTTATCACCTGGAACAGAACAACCTTGAAAAACACTTGTGATTTTGTCATTCCAAGCACCTGACCGGCTTCGTATTGACCATGGGGAATCCCTTCGATGCCGCCACGGAAAATTTCAGAAAAGTAAGCCGCATAATTTACGATAAACGCAACAAACGCCGCTGTCATTCTCGAACGCATGGGAATGCCCAAAAGCAGTCCGGGTGCGTAGAGTACCACGAAAAGCTGGAGCATGAGAGGCGTTCCGCGGATCACCCACACAAACGTGCGGAAAATCCATTTCACGGGCTGAAACTTCGCCATAGAACCAAACGAAATCAAAAGCCCCAGCGGGATTGCTGCCACAAGCGTCACAACAAATAATAAAAAGTTTAATCCAAATCCCTCCATTAAAGAGGAGATAATAGACAAAATCCTATCCATAGACTATGTCCTTTCCTTACGATATAAAACAGTCAAAGGCAGCGCAGAAAAACTTTTCTGCGCTGCCGTAATTTGCTCTTTCAATTACGCTACTTCTTATTTAGCGGAGAGAACGTCTCCCAAGTTGTATTTTTTAGCGATTTCAGCGAGTGTGCCGTCAGCAACTAATTCAGAAATGATTTCGTTTACTTTTGCTGTTAAGTCGCTGCCTTTTCTGAATGCGATACCGTATTCTTCCTGGTTGAAGCTTTCTGTTTCAACAACAACTAAATCTTCAAAGTCAGTACCTTCGCCGATGGAACCTAATGCTGCGATGTAGTCTACGATTGCGATGTCAGATGTGCCTGCAGAAACGTCCATCAAAGCTTTTGCCATGGAGTCAACTGCTGTGAATTCTGCATCTTTAAAGAAATCGTTTCCTGTTGCGAGTTCTTCACCTGCAGAACCTGCTTCCGCAACAACCAAAGCAGCTTTTGCATTGTCCTTATATTTCTCTGCGTTTTCTTTTTTCGCAACAACAACCTGTTTGTTGATCATATAAGGATTGGAAATGCTCATATTTTCTTTTCTCTCTTCTGTGATGGTCATACCGTTCCATACGCAGTCGATGTTTTTCGCATTTAATTCTGTTTCTTTTGCATCCCAGTTGATTTCAACGAATTCGGGTTCAACGTCGAGCTTTTCACAAACTGCTTTACCGAAGTCTACTTCAAAGCCAACGAGTTCGCCGTTGTCATCTAAATAGTCCATGGGAGCGAAGAGTGTCATACCAATTGTGAGTTTGCCTTTGCCCTGAACATATTCAAGGTCGGATTTGTCAGCACAACCAACAAACATGGTCACTGCCATTAAAACTGTTAATGTAATTGCGAGTAATTTTTTGAAATTCATAATGATTCTCCTTTTGTAATGTGTTTTGCAAGTATTACTCTACCACTTTAGCACGCTAAAGTCAAGACTTTTTTAAAAAAAATCTACTTTTTGTTGTATTGCACAATTTTTAATGTCTTAATTTGTGCATTTTAAATAGTTTTCGTTTGAATTTTGTCGAATGGTGTCAATTTCAGGCGATTTTTGTCCAAATTTGTAAAAAAGTTTTCTGAAGCAACTTCCAAAATTTTACATATTTTTCCTGATAATTGGTATATAATGGAAAAAACAACATTTGGAGGATACAAAAGATGAATCAACCAACAGAATTAAACACACGGGAAAGACTACCTTATAAGAAAATTTCTCTTAAGGATATCTATGCAAAAATTAACAAAACAGAACTTGTAGAAAATGTGTTTTTGTTTTTAATGTGCCGCATCTGCTTTTTGGGGTATCTCATTTCGCCTTTTGGTGTGGCGTATTTTTCTACGCTGTTTTTCCGCAAAAAAAAGCTTTCCTATTTTATAAGCAGTGCGATAGGTGTCCTTTCACTCGGATATCCTACCTTTGCGCTCAAGTATGGCGGTGCGATTTTAATTACATGTACGATTGCGCTCATTTTTTCAAAAGAACTTGAAAAAAAACATCACTTGTGCGCAATTCTTTCCACGACATCACTTTTTTTAAACGGCTTAGTATATGTTTTATCAGAAGGTATTTTCTTATTTGATTTTTTAATGCTCATTTTTGAAAGTGGTCTTATGTATCTTTCCTACATATGCTTTGATAAAGCAACCGTCATCATATCAGGCATTCGAACAAGAACACTCTTTGAGCCGATAGAAACGGCAAGCCTCATTCTACTCTCAGGTGTGGTGGTATTAAGTATTGCGTTTATCAACAGACTTCTTCCGATTGCACATATTTTAGCCATCGGCGCGATTTTGGTTTTGGCCGTTTCTTGCGGATACTCGCTTTCGTGCCCTGCCGGCGTGGTGTTTGGCTTATCTTTAGGAATTGCGGACACCTACTCTGCGCAGATGGTTTCGATTTACTGTCTTTCATCGCTCGCAGCAGGTGCAATGAAACGTTACGGAAAACTCGGTGCGAGCATAACATTCGGGCTTGTGGCATTTGTTGTGACAACACTTTTATGCCCGGAGGCAAGTGGAGTGGTTTCGTTTGTTTATGTGGCGGCGGGGGCTTTGCTGATGTTGTTTCTCCCCGACAAGCTACTTTCAAAATTCGGCGCGTTGGCAATAGACTTAAAAAAGGAAGAAGAGGCAGGGGCGCGCCTGAAACGGACGGTTACAAAAAAATTTAATGAAACGGTTTTATCTATGGAAGCGGTGAGTTCCGTATTTAAAGATGTGCTTTCCGACTTGTTTTCAGAAGTTCCTGATGCACATAGCGTTGTGTTTGAAAACACAGCTGCCGCTGTATGTAAAAATTGTTCGCTTTGTAAATTCTGTTGGAAGAAAGATCGGGACGAAACGGTTTTGTCAATGGAAGAAATGTATCGGACGTTAGAGAGAAAAAATACCTTAACAAAAGCGGATATGCCGAAAGAATTTTCTGAGAAATGTATCCGAAAAGAGCCGTTTTTGGCAGAACTCAACAAACACTATGAAGCCTTTAAAATCACAAGAATGTGGGCAGGGCGCGTGATGGAAAGTAAGCGCTTAGTCGCAGAGCAGTTTCAAAATATTTCGATGATTTTGAAAAACATGCAGGAAAGTTTAAAAGGCGAAATGGAGTTTGAGCCGGAACTTGAGCAGAAAATCAAGGCTGCATTAGACCGCCGTGGTATTTTTGCGGATCACGTATCGGTTTTTGCGGGCGATGGCTTTTCTGTTACGATGGATAAAGTAAGCTGCGGAGAAAACTTGGTTTGTGCAACGAAAGTAGCAGCGGCGGTATCGGAAGTTTTAGAAGTCCCGATGCACAGAGAAAACAGAGTTTGCGAGGAAAATATTTGCCATTTAAAATTTTCCCAACAAACGCGTTTTGGGGCAGATATTTCTTTTGCTTCTGCGGTGCGGAAAACTTCATCCGGAAGCGGTGATACACATATTACGTTCCCCTTCGGAAACGGGAAAATTGCGATTTTAATTTCGGACGGAATGGGAAGTGGTGAACAGGCGCATTTTTTAAGCAGTGTCACGGTGCGGCTTGCACAAAACCTGCTTACTGCAGGCTTTGATAAAGAAACCTGCGTGCGATTAATTAACAACATTTTAATGACAAATGCCGACCGGGACACCTTTGCAACGATTGATTTGGCGATTATCAATCTCTATACAGGTGCAATGGAATTTGTAAAAACGGGTGCAGTAAATTCTTATATTCAGGCAAAAGAAGGCACTGAGACAGTGCATGCGTCTTCACTCCCGGCAGGACTCGTGCATGCGGTAGACCCTGATTACGATATGCGCTATATGCACGCGGGAGACTATTTAATTATGGTATCAGACGGCGTTTCTGATGTACTGGATACACCCGACGCAAATGAGATTTTTGCAATTTCCGCCGAATACAGTGGTGATGCACAAGGCCTAGCGGATACAATTTTAAATGCGGCGCTTTTGAAAACAGGCGGTGTAGCAGATGACGATATGACCGTTGCAGTTTGCGCGGTTTCGGAAAATATGTAAATAGATGTGTCACAAAAACGGAAAAAGTCCATATAATGAAACTGTAAGCAAAGTGAAATGTTAGGAGGCGTAGCCGTGCGGTTTCATTATAAATTCTGGGCGTTTTTGAGCGGTGCATTTTGCCTTGGGATTTTTGCAGGGCTGATTCTCCCGACAATTTGTCTTGTGATTATAGAAGGGATTCTTCTCATATTTATTGCAATTTGCAAAATTTGTGGGTAGCGTTTATTCATTTTTTATCCATACATATTTTCTTTGCGCAGAAAGGGGCGTTCTTTATGAAAATTGTTGTATTTCGTTGTCCAAAGGTGTTTCGCGGAATTTTAAAGTCAGTTCTGAAGATGAAAGAATCATAAAACAAAAAGGACCTCCCGTGGAGGCCCTTTTTGTTTTATGAAAGTAAGTCTATTACTCTACAGGTAATTTTTCTGCAAGATTTTTATTATATGCATCTACTGCATCTGCCCATTCCGTTATGGCAGGATGATCAATTCTTTTCATATATTTTATAAAATCTGCGCCTTCTCCGCAAGCATAATCAGCATAGGCGGATACGATGCTGGTCCATAAATCTGCGCCGATTTTCAAACCGTCTCCGTTAAACGAAAAACCAAACAGAGTTTCGAGGGTTGCTTTTGCTGCTGCGCAAGAGGACATATGAAGCGCTTCCCAAACGTTTTTCGGAAGATCATCACATAAGACTTGTACGGTCATAGACATCGTTTTGCGGTTTAATGCCAATGTTTCAAAGAGAAGAATGTAGGCAACGGCATCTTCGTATGTGGCAGTGTTGGCTTTAAATTTGGCGTGAACGGTTATTAAGTCGAGAATCATTTTTGAATTGTTATCGTAAGCCGTGCGACCCAAACCGAGAACGAATGCGTTTATATCCGGCACACTGCTGCCAATTGCTTCCTTAACTCTTTGTTTTATGGCGTCTTTCAAAACGCCATCTGCAGCATCGGCAATCTCTGAAGAGGTCAGCAACGCGTTAATTCCGTCATCTAAACTATTAATTGAAGAATAATTTCCGGACGATATATTATAGGCGGAGATAGTTGCTGCAGTTCCCGCGGAAACCAAATCTAATACAAAGTCATTCCGAGCAATGGTTGCATCAATTTCGTTCATCGCGCTGTATAAGGCGGCATCTACTTTTGCGGTTTCTGCAAGTGCCGTTACGCCACCTTGCTTTTCATTTACTTCATATAAAGCTTTGGCGGTTTGAAAAATTCTTTCGCGTGCCGTTGTGATTGCAACGGTTCTTGTTGCGCCATCCCAGTCAACCGAACAATTAAAACTTTCTGCAACGGCGCGCGCGGGGACAAGTGTGCGGTCTCCCACAAGCTGCGGCGCAACGTCTACCGAAATTGCTTCGCCGTTTTTATACATGGTTTTGCTTCCGATTGTCATGGAAATGGTGGTGTTACCCATTGTTGAAGTAACAGTTCTTGTAGCAGCGTTCCATTCAACGCTTGCGCCGAGCGCTTCAAAAATTGCGCGGAGCGGAACCATTGTGCGGTCGTTGATAATAACGGGCGGTTGGTCAAAGGTGACTTTTTCGCCGTCAATAGTTACGGAAATATTATTTTCCGGTCCCTGGCTAATCACGTCATTTAGTATAGAATATGTAAACTCTGTGGCATCCGCTTCCAAAGTACAAGGGGACCGCTTGCTGTCATAGATGTCATAAATACCGTATCCAAACAGATCAAGTTGTCGAATAAACTCTGTCTCGCTAACATCTTTTCCATTGATTCTATATGCGTCTTTGTCTGCAAGACCGCAATATTCTCCGTCGCAAAAGCCTGCTTCGTGGGAATAGAATTCTGTCACTTCCCAACGGCCGTTTTTTAAAGTGGAGAAAAAATTGCTTCCGTCACACGTTGTCGCCGTTCCGGCAGAGGTGGAAGTGTAGAAGTTATTTTCGTCCCCACGTTGAACGAGCCATAAATTAACGCCGAGGTCAAAGGAATCGCAACAATATTGATGTGCATATTTTACGAGTCCGTTTTCGTAACCGTAAACTTCATAAAACAGGCGATCTTCATCTTCGTTTAGCGTGCCACAGCCGATTAAGAGTTCTTTTGTTCCGTTTCCGTCAAAGTCGATAAGGCGCGCAAGGCCGAGGCCTGTGAGCATATCCTCTCCGGCGTCATAGCCGCGAAATGCGCCATAAGTGGCATAAGCTTTATCAATCACGGATTTATAAGCCACTGCCGCATCGTAAGACAAGTCTTCTTCCGCGCTTGCTTGCAGAGCGCCCAAAGGAAGAAACGTCAAAACCATAACCAGAGACAGCATAATACTAAAAAGTTTCTTTCTCATAATAACCTCCAAAACACATAAATGTTACTTTTATTATAACAAAAAACTTTTCAAAAGACAATAGAAAATCCGCCGGGTGTATCCCGACGGATTTTGCTTTTATTTTAAATTCAGCGTTCCTGCGTTTGCGCCTTTTAAGTAGGCGTTGATGAAGCCGTCTAAATCGCCGTCCATCACGGCGCCGATGTTTCCGACTTCAAAGTTTGTTCTGTGGTCTTTTACCATATTATATGGGTGGAACACATAAGAGCGAATCTGGCTTCCCCAGGCGATGTCTTTCATATCGCCTTTCAAGTCTTCGATTTTTTCCATCTGCTCGCGTTCTGCCATTTCGACGAGTTTTGCCTTGAGCATCTTCATCGCGGTTTCGCGGTTCTGATGCTGAGAGCGTTCGTTCTGACACGCAACCACAACGCCCGTGGGGATATGCGTCATACGGATGGCGGAGTCGGTTTTATTGATGTGCTGACCGCCGGCGCCGCTTGCACGGAAGGTGTCCACGCGGATATCTTCGGGTTTGATGTTTATTTCAATATCGTCATCAATTTCGGGCATAACATCAACGGAAGCAAACGATGTGTGTCTTCTTCCGGAAGCATCAAAAGGAGAAATACGAACGAGGCGGTGAATGCCTTTTTCGCATTTTGCATAGCCGTAGGCATTGGGGCCTGAAAACTGAATGGTAACGCTTTTTACGCCGGCTTCATCGCCAGCCAAAAAGTCTAATGTTTCAACCGTGAAGCCACGGCGTTCGCCCCAGCGCTGATACATACGAAGAAGCATTGAAGCCCAGTCCTGCGCTTCTGTGCCACCTGCGCCCGGATGAATGGATACGATGGCGTTGTTTGCATCGTATTTTCCGGAAAGAAGCGTATCTAAGCGCATGGTCTCGAGCGTGCTTGCAAGGTGCTCATAGCCCTCTTTAATTTCGTCTAACAGAGACTCGTCGTCTTCGTCAATGGCAAGCTCTACCAAAGTGGTCATGTCTTCCCATTCGGATCTTAAGTTTTCAAAACTTTCTACTTTTGCTTTTAATTGCTTGATTTTCTGCAAAACTTTCTGTGAATTCTGGGGATCATCCCAAAAACCGTCTTTTGCGGATTCTGCCTCAAGTTCAGCAATTTCAGATTCTAACTTGGGCAATTCAAAGTGAATCCCCCATCTCTGTGATATCGTTTTCCATTGATTCTAAATCCAATCGGTACTGATCGAATTCAAGTATCATTTATCTCATTCCCTTCGGTGTAAAGATTTTTGCTTTCAATTATTCGTTTGCGCCGCAACACTTTTTATATTTTTTGCCGGAACCACAAGGACAAAGATCGTTTCTTCCTACTTTGTCGCCTGTTTTTCGTGTTTGCGCAGTGGAAACGGAGCCGTCACCTGCGGTATCTAAGGGTTTTGCGACCTGAACGCGCTCAACGGGTTTTTCCACTCTTGCGTGGAAAATGAGTTTTAAGGTATCTTCGCGGATGATAGAAATCATTTCCTCGAACATATTAAGACCTTCGTTTTTGTATTCGATTACGGGGTCATGCTGACCGTATGCACGAAGACCGATGCCGCTCTTTAATTGATCCATCGCGTCGATGTGGTCAATCCACTTACTGTCTACCACACGTAAGAGCGCAACGCGCTCAATCTCGCGCATCACTTCTTCGCCAAACGCCTCTTCTTTTTCGTTATAGAGGTCTTTTGCGATTTTGGTAAGCTCTGCGTGGAGCGCTTCCGCTGTTAAATCATAGATTTCTTCATCCGTAAAGGAAATGGCGTCTTTCGGAAGGTAAATGGTTTCTAAAAACTCGAGCATACCGGTGAGGTTCCAGTTTCCGGCATCTTCGTCCCCGCCGGTAAAGCGCATGATGGTTTCTTCGGTGAAATCGTCAATCATCTTTAAGATATAATTTTTGATGCTTTCGCCGTCTAACACCTGCTGGCGCTGGGTGTAGATAATTTCTCTCTGCTGATTCATCACGTCGTCATACTGCAGAACGTGTTTACGAATATCAAAGTTTCTGCCTTCAACACGGCGCTGCGAACCTTCAATCGCACCGGTAAGCATTTTGTTTTCGATGGCTTCTGTTTCGGCAAGGCCTAAAGAATCTACCATGCCCTTGATGCGGTCAGAGCCGAAAAGACGCATCAAATCGTCCTCTAACGAAAGGAAGAAACGGGATGAGCCGGGGTCGCCCTGACGACCGGCACGGCCGCGGAGCTGATTGTCAATACGTCTTGACTCGTGGCGCTCTGTACCAACGATGAAAAGACCGCCGGCCTCGCGCACTTTTTCTGCCTCGGGCGCAATTTCTGCCTTGTATTTTTCCAAGAGTTCAGAAAATGTTTTTCTTGCATTTAAAATTTCTTCATCATCGGTATCGCCAAAGCCAGTTGCTTCCACGATTAATTCATCGGAAAAGCCCTGCTTTTTCATTTCGTGTTTTGCCATAAACTCTGCGTTGCCGCCGAGCATAATGTCTGTACCACGACCTGCCATATTGGTTGCGATGGTAACGGCGCCGAGTTTACCTGCCTGCGCGATGATTTCTGCTTCTTTTTCATGGAACTTTGCATTTAACACTTCGTGCTTGATGCCGTTTCGCTTCAGCATCGCAGAAAGTGCTTCTGATTTTTCAATCGTTACCGTACCAACCAAAACCGGCTGACCTTTTTCATGGCATTCTTTTACCTGCTCAACAACTGCTTGGAATTTCCCACGTTCAGTTTTATAAACGGAGTCGGAAAGGTCTTCTCGAGCGAGTTC